>NZ_SSDO01000150.1:0-3951 GCF_004794395.1 Microbacterium sp. K41
AGCAGGGCGGCACCTCCCTCGCCGCGATCGTGTCCGCCCTGCGCGGCGACGCCGGCGGCTGCACGGACACGGGCTCGTGACCACCGCCGCCTCCGCAGCCGCCCTCTGAGCGGCACCCCTCTCCCCACCCCCGAAAGGACCCCCATGCGCACCCAGACCGTCGAAGCCGACATCATCGTCGTCGGCGGCGGCCTCGCCGGAGTGAGCGCCGCCGTCGCGGCCGCTCGCCTCGGCCGACGTACCGTGCTGATCAACAACCGGCCGGTGCTCGGCGGCAACTCCTCGTCGGAGGTGCGGGTGTGGGTGTGCGGGGCGACCGCGCACGGCAATCAGCGCTGGGCGCGCGAGACCGGGATCATCGGCGAGATGTACCGCGAGAACCAGTACCGCAATCCCGAGGGCAACCCGGTGTACTGGGACGACGTGGTGCTCGACATCGTGCGCCGGGAGCCCCACCTCACCCTCTTCCTCAACACCGAGGTGCTCGAGGCCGAGGCCACCGGACCCGACGACGCCCGTCGGGTCCGGTCGGTCACCGGGTGGACGATGGGCTCGGAGATCCGCACGGTGTTCCGTGCACCGCTGTTCATCGACTGCACGGGCGACGGCCTGGTGGGGCGCCTGGTCGGTGCGCGGCACCGGCTCGGCAAGGAGAGCAGGAGCGAGTTCGGCGAGGACTGGGCCCCCGAGCAGCCGGTGCGGGAGTTCCTCGGCTCGACGCTGCTGTTCTACACGAAGGACCTCGGGCACCCGGTCAAGTACGTCGCCCCCGAGAGCGCGAAGGACATCTCGACGACGCCGATCCCGTCCTCCCGCATCATCCGCAGCGGCGACAGCGGCGCCCACTACTGGTGGATCGAATGGGGTGGCACGCTCGACATCGTCGATGACAACGAGGCGATCCGCGACGAGCTGCGCTCGGTGATCCTGGGCATCTGGGACCACATCAAGAACTCCGGCGAGTTCGACGCCGACACCCTCACCCTGGAGTGGATCGGGAACATCCCCGGCAAGCGCGAGTACCGCCGCTTCATCGGCGACTACACGCTGCGCCAGCAGGACATCCTGGAGCAGACGTCGTTCGACGACGGCATCGCGTTCGGCGGCTGGTCCATCGACCTGCACCCCGCCGAGGGCATGTACGCGACGGGCGCCGGCGCGGTGCAGCGCTTCTCCGACGGGGTGTTCGAGATCCCGTTCCGGTCGCTGTACTCCGTCAACGTCGACAACCTGCTCATGGCCGGTCGCGACATCTCCGCGACGCACATCGCGTTCGGGGCCGCGCGGGTCATGGCCACCTGCGCCGCGATGGGTGAGGCCGCGGGCACCGCCGCCGCCCTCTGCTATGCGTTCGACGCCACCCCGCGCGAGCTGTACGAGCAGCACCGCGCGGAGCTGCGCCAGACGCTGCTGCGCGCCGACGCCAGCCTCATCGGCGTCGCCAACGAGGACGACTCCGACCTCGCCCGCACCGCGGCCGTGACCGCCTCCAGCACGCTGCGCACCATCGGCACCGCGGCGAGCGCCACCGCGGACGCCGTCCCGCACGCGCTCGTCGAAGACCTCGGCATCGTGGTTCCGGTGCATCCGCGACTGGAGACGACCGAGCTCCTGCTCTCCGCCGAGGCCGACACGCAGGTCACCGTCGAGGTGTGGTCGACGGGTCGCCCGCAGAACGTCGTGCCCGCGCGGCTCGAGCACCGCACCGTGGTGGAGGTTCCGGCCGGCGGACCCTCGTGGGTGCGCGCGGACACCCCGTTCGCCCCGGACGAGCCCCAGAACGCGATCGTCGTGGTGAGGGCCGCCCCCGGCGTGCACGCGCACCTGACGTCTCCGCTGCCGCCCGGCGTGCTCACGCTGGTGCACCGCGTCGACAACGACGACCGCAACGTCGAGGTCGACCGCGACGGCCTGCTGGTGCAGTGGCCGACGAAGCCCCTGCGCGGACGCAGCCCCGTGTTCCGCACGAGCCCGCCCTCGGAGGCGCTGGCCCCGGAGCGGGCGACGTCGGGGTACAACCGGCCCTTCGGCGGACCCCACCTGTGGGCGTCGGACCCCGCGGCGGACGGGCCCGCCTGGCTCCGCCTGGACTGGGAACACCCCGTCGAGGCCACGGAGATCCGTCTGGTGTTCGACGACGACGTCGACCTCGAGCTCAACACGCTGCACCACCATCGCAGCCCCGACGAGGTGATGCCCCCGCTCGTGCGCGACTACCGTGTCGAGGTGCAGGCGCCCGGTGCGGACGAGTGGCGCGTGGTCGCCGAGGAGCACGACAACCGCCATCGACTGCGGGTGCACCCGCTCCCCGCCGACCTCGGGCCGTTCACCGCGGCGCGCCTCGTGGTGGAGCGCACGAACGGCGCCGCGGAGGCCAGGGTCGTCGCGTTCCGGGTGCAATCGTGACGGAGAGCGCTAACGTGAAGGGCATCCGCCGGCACGGCGGCGACCGTCGTCCCTCCAGGAGGCCGCAGGTGACCACCTCGCCCGGCGGCCGCGTGCTCCCCGCCGCGCGCGCCACCCGCACGGGCCTCATCGCGCTCGCGGTGCCGCACCTGGAGGAGCCCTACTTCGCCGAGCTGGGGTCGCGCATCGTGCGCGCCGCCGATGAGCGCGGTCTCGCCGTGCTCATCGTCCAGACCGAGGGCGACCACGGCCGCGAGATCGACGTCGCGAACGGTGTGGGGCTCCCGCCGATCGACGGTCTCATCCACATCCCGCGCTCCCTCACGGTGGCCGACCTCACCCGCCGCACGTCGCCGGGCCCGCTCGTGCTGCTGGGCGAGCACATCCAGGTGAGCCCGTTCACGCACGTGACGATCGACAACCGCGCGGCGGCGTTCACGGCCACCGAGCATCTCCTGGCGGTCGGCTGCCGTCGCATCGGCTTCGTCGGGCGCCGCGACGCGCGCCCCTCGGATGCGGCGGACCGGCGGCACACCGGATACCTGGAGGCCCTCGCGGCCGCGGGGCTTCCCGCCGACCCCGTCCTCACCGCGCAGGTCGATGCGTTCACGGCGGAGGAGGGCGAGCGGGTGGCGGGCGCCATGGCCGCCGCGATCTCCGACCTCGACGGCCTCGTGTGCTCGAACGACTCGGTGGCCCTCGGCGCTCTCGCTGCCCTGCAGGCGCGAGGGCGACGGGTGCCGGCCGACGTCGCGGTGGTGGGGATCGACGACATCCGCGCCGCGCGCTTCGCGGTCCCCGCGCTCACGACGATCGCCCCCGACCACGAGAAGCTCGTCGATGCCGCGTTCACCGAGCTGGAGCGTCAGATCGCCGCCCCGCCCGGAGCCGACCTCCCGGTGCGGCACGTGACCGTCGATGCCCGGCTCGTCCGTCGGGCGAGCACGGCTCGATGACCGTCGCGGACTCAGTCCGCCAGGGCCGTGGCGAGCGCCCGCTCGTCGCCGGCGTCGCGCGGTGCGAGGTGCAGGGTTCCGACGTGGGCGTCGAGCGCCTCCCTGGCCGCGTCGTCGAGCCCGTCGTCGGTGATGAGACGGTCGATGTCGCTGAGGTCGGCCACCGTCGTGAGACCGACCACGCCCCAGCGGTCGTGCTCGGCGAGCACCACGACCTCGCGGCCGGCGGCCATGAGTGCGCGGTTCGTCTCGGCCTCGAGCAGGTTCATCGTGGTCATGCCCGCCTGCACGTCGAGGCCGTGCGCGTCGAGGAAGACGAGGTCGCAGTGCAGGTGCTCGAGCGCGCGCACGGCCACGGGGCCGACGAGGGCCTGCGACGGCGTGCGGACGCCCCCGGTGAGCACGACGGTCTGCGTGTAGGGCGCGTCGGCGCGTTCGGGCGGCGAGAAGAGGTCGGACACCGGGAGCGCGTTGGTGACGACCGTGAGCTCGGGGACCTGCACGAGCGCGCGGGCCAGGGCGAGCGCGGTGGCTCCCCCGGAGATGCCGACGGCCATGCCGGGCTCCACGAGCGCGGCGGCCGCGGCGA
>NZ_SSDO01000016.1:0-1717 GCF_004794395.1 Microbacterium sp. K41
GAGCCCGGCCTCGGTGTACGCGCCGAACGGACCGGTGGCGGCGGCCCCGGCCAGCTCGGCCCTGACCACCGCGGCGCGCTCGGGATCGGCGGCCTCCGCCCGGTCGGCGTAGAACAGCGCGGTCGGGTCGTCGGCGCCGGCGAGCCCGGTCGCGAAGGCCGCGATCAGCTCGCGCTCGGCCTGCGACGCGTGCTGCACCGAGACGGGGCGGAACAGCGCGTCGAAGCTCGCCTGCAGCTGCTCGCGCGTGATCGGACGGCGCCGCCGCAGCGCGTCGAGCCCCGGCGTCACCTCCGCGATGCGGTCGACGATGTCGTCGGTCATGCGTTCTCCTTGAGGGTCGTGTCCGCGGGGGACGGGGTGAGGGCGTAGCCGAGTGCCGGGGCGACCTCGGCGGCGAACAGCTCGATCGAGCGCAGCACGTGCTCGTGGGGCGCGTCGACCGAGTGCACCTGGAACGCGACCTCGGTCGCGCGGGACAGCGTCGCGTCGTCCGCGAGCGAGGCGGCCACCTCCTCCGGCGTGCCCAGGTGGGTGTCGAGCGCGGCGATCAGGTCGTCGAGGTCGTCGCCCGGGATCGTCTGCCCCTGGCGGCGGAAGCCCTCCGCGGCGCGCCGCAGCCCGACCTCCGCGAACCGCAGCGCCTCGGCCCTGTCATCCGCCACGAACACGGTGCGCGAGGCCGTGATGCGCGGCGTGACGCCGGCCGGCAGCGCATCGAGGTAGGCGTCGATGATGGGGTCCTGCAGCTCCGACAGCGGCGCGCGGAGGCGCTCGGCCGTGCGCGGCTGCGTGCGCGAGAGCAGCAGCCCGTGGCCGTGCACACCCGCGCGGCTCCCGCCCGCGGCCGAGAACGTCGCCTGCCAGACGCGTGAGGCGAGGTCGCCCGGGTCGGGGTACAGGGTGTTGTCGCCGCCGACGTCCTCACCCGCAAGCGCGTCGAGCAGCACGCGCAGCTTGCGGTCGTACGTGGCGGCCTTGTCGCGCACGTCCTCCCCGAACGGTACGAACGACGAGGGCGTGCCCCCGCTGCCGAGCCCGAGATCGAGACGCCCGCCGGAGAGCAGGTCGGCGACCACCGCATCCTCCGCCACGCGCACCGGGTCTTCCAGGGGCAGCGTGATCACCCCGGTGCCGAGCCGGAGGCGGTTCGTATGCGCGGCCGCGTGCGCCAGGAACACGAGCGGCGACGGCATCCCGCCCTCCGCGGCGCGGAAGTGATGCTGCGCGACCCATGCACGACCGATGCCGTGCCGCTCCGCGTGCTGGAGCTGCGCCGTGGCCAGCGCGTAGCGATCGGCGGGCGACGCATCGTCGAGCAGACGGGTGAAGAACGCCACGGTGGGTGCGGCGGCTGGTGCGGTCATGCGAGGACCTCTCGGCTCTGGGGAGCGTCGCCGACGCCGGGCACGGCGGCGAGCAGCTCCCTGGTGTACTCGTGCTGCGGGTCGTGGAACAGCTCCTCGGTCCGGCCCTCCTCCACCACACGACCGCGGCGCATGACCGACACCGTGTGACTGATGCGCCGCACCACCGCGAGGTCGTGCGAGATGAAGAGGTAGGTGAGCCCGAGCTCGGCCTGCAGCGAGGTGAGCAGCTCGAGGATGCGGGCCTGCACCGTCACGTCGAGCGCGGACACCGCCTCGTCGAGCACCACGATCTCCGGGTCGATCGCGAGGGCACGGGCGATCGCGACGCGCTGCCGCTGCCCGCCCGA
>NZ_SSDO01000151.1:0-288 GCF_004794395.1 Microbacterium sp. K41
ACCGGACCGCCGCTGCCGCGGACGGGCGCGCCGACGGTGAGCCCGGCGACCGGGGCGAGCGGCATGCACCGCAGCCCGTCCTCACCCGTGGCCACGACCTCGGCGTCGATGCCGTCGAGCGTCACGACGTCACCCACCGCGCCGTCGAGTCCGCGCACGTGCACGCTGAGCCCGCGCACTCGGGTGACCTCGCCGATGCGCTCGGGTCGTACGGCGTCGCGCACCGCGCCCCAGGCCGTCATGTCGCGCTCCCGTCGAGCGCGCGGCGGGCACGGTCGAGCGCGGCGG
>NZ_SSDO01000152.1:0-5211 GCF_004794395.1 Microbacterium sp. K41
CGGCACCCCGCGGGTGCTGGTGATCGGGGCGTCGGGCGGGGTCGGCACGTTCGCGGTGCAGCTCGCCGCGCTGCGCGGGGCCGAGGTGTGGGCGTCGTGCCGCGACCGCAACCAGCCGCTGATCGAACGCCTCGGGGCCGTGCGCACGTTCGACCACCGGGTCACGCCCCTGCGCGAGCTGCCCGCGGGGCACTTCGACGCGATCATCGACGTCGCGGGCGGCATCCCGCTGCGGCAGCTGCAGCGACTGGTGGTGCCCGGCGGCCGCGTGGTGCTGGTCACCGGCGACGGCGGGCCCGTGCTGGGTCCGATCCCGCGCATGCTGAGGGCGGTCGTGCTGTCGCTCGGGTCGCGGCGCATCCGCCCGCTCGCGGCGACGCCCCGGCCCGAGGTGCTCGCCCGGCTGCTCGAGCTCGTGGCGGATGGCAGCCTCGTGCCGGTGATCGCCGAGACCTACGACTTCGCCGGGGCCGGGGCCGCGCTCGCCCGGCTGCAGGAGGGGCACGTGGTCGGAAAGCTGGTCGTGCGCGGCACCTGAGCGCGGCGGCGCGGGATCTGGCGGGCGGTCAGGCGCGGGTGGCACAATGGTCACCGGCGTGCCCGAGTCGCATCTTCCCCGCACCCGCTCCCGCGCGAGCGACGGGTCGAAGGACCGCCGGGCCCCTGGACAGCGTCCGCCGCGCCCGTTCACACGAGGAGCATCCATGTCGACGCCGGAGACCGCCGTCACCACCGCCCCTGCGCGCACCGCGCACCGCCGCCACTACCTGATGTGCCGTCCAGAGCACTTCACGGTGAACTACTCGATCAACCCGTGGATGGAGCCGGCCAAGCCGACCGACACGGCCCGTGCGGTCGAGCAGTGGCAGAAGCTGTACGACCTGTACGTCGAGCTGGGCCACGAGGTCGAGCTGATCGAGCCGCTCGCCGGATACCCCGACATGGTCTACACGGCCAACGGCGGCTTCCTGATCGACGGCCGCGCGTACGTGCCCGAGTTCCGCTTCGTCGAGCGTCAGGGCGAGGCCCCGGCGTTCGCCGACTGGTTCCGCGCCAACGGCTACGACACGGTGCTGCCCGAAGAGGTCAACGAGGGTGAGGGCGACTTCCTGCTGGTGGGTGACGTGATCCTCGCCGGCACCGGTTTCCGCTCCACGGGCGACAGCCACCGCGAGGTGGGTGAGGTGTTCGGCCGCGAGGTCGTGTCGCTCAACCTCGTCGACCCGCGCTTCTACCACCTCGACACCGCTATCGCGGTGCTCGACCCGGTGCAGGGCGTGGAGAACGGCGGCCCGGAGCGCGCCAACATCGCCTACCTGCCCGGTGCCTTCGACGACGCCAGCCGGGCCGAGCTCGAGCGGCGCTTCCCGGACGCGATCCTGGTGTCCGACGAGGACGGCGCGGTGCTCGGCCTCAACTCGTCCAGCGACGGCTACAACGTGATCATCTCGCCGCGCGCGAAGGGCTTCGAGCAGCAGCTGCGCGAGCGCGGGTACAACCCGATCCCGGTCGACCTGTCCGAGCTGCTGCTCGGCGGCGGCGGCATCAAGTGCTGCACGCTCGAACTGCGCGGTGCGAAGTGACCGCGGTCGAGCCGGTGACCGCGGCGGCCGCTGAGGCCACGGCGCACGCGGAGCCGCACGTCGCGCACAACTACCACCCGCTGCCGGTCATGATCGCGCGGGGCGAGGGCGCGTGGGTCACCGACGTGGAGGGCAAGCGCTACCTCGACCTGCTCGCCGCCTACTCGGCCGTGAACTTCGGTCACCGCCACCCCGCCCTCGTCGCCGCCCTCACGGAGCAGCTCGGCCGCGTGACCCTGGTGAGCCGGGCGTTCCAGAGCGACACGCTCGAGCCCTTCGCCGCGGCGCTCGCCGAGCTGTGCGGCAAGGAGCTCGTGCTCCCGATGAACACCGGCGCCGAGGCCGTGGAGACCGGCATCAAGGTCGCCCGCGCGTGGGGCTACCGCGTCAAGGGCATCCCCGAGGGCGAGGCGCGCATCGTGGTGGCCAACGGCAACTTCCACGGGCGCACGACCACCATCGTGAGCTTCAGCGACGACGAGACCGCGCACGACGACTTCGGCCCCTACACGCCGGGCTTCGACCGGGTGCCGTTCGCCGACGCCGACGCCATCGAGGCCGCGATCACGGAGAACACCGCGGCCGTGCTGGTCGAGCCGATCCAGGGCGAGGCCGGGGTCGTGATCCCGCCGGAGGGCTACCTGCGCCGCATCCGCGAGATCTGCGACGCGAAGAACGTGCTGTTCATCGCCGACGAGATCCAGGCGGGACTGGGCCGCGTGGGCGAGACGTTCGCGTGCGACCGCGAGGGCGTCGTGCCCGACCTGTACCTGCTCGGCAAGGCGCTCGGCGGCGGCATCCTCCCGGTGTCGGCCGTGGTGGGCGACCGCGACGTGCTGGGCGTGATCCGCCCGGGCGAGCACGGATCGACGTTCGGCGGCAACCCGCTCGCGGCGGCGGTCGGGCTGCGCGTGGTGGAGATGATGCAGACGGGCGAGTTCCAGGAGCGCGCACGGGCTCTGGGCGCGCACCTGGAGGCCACGCTGCAGCCGCTCATCGGCCACGGCGTGACTGCGGTGCGCATCGCGGGGCTGTGGGCCGGCGTCGACATCGACCCGGCGATCGGGACGGGCCGGGCGGTCGCGGAGAGGCTGTCCGAGCGGGGTGTGCTCGTGAAGGACACGCACGGCCAGACCATCCGCATCGCCCCGCCGCTCGTGATCCGCGCGACCGAGCTCGACTGGGCGGTCGAGCAGCTCAAGCTCGTGCTGGCGGGCTGATCTCCTCACGCATACGCGAAGGATCCGCGGGCGGGCACCGGTCTCCGGTCGTCCCGTCCGCGGTTCCGTCTGCGGGAGCGCTCAGGCCGGCGGGTTGTCCGGGTCGAGCGTCTTCAGGGTGTCCTCCTCGGCGGGGTTGTCCGCGTCGAGGCCGTCCTCCGTGTTCTCCGAGCCGCCGAGCGGGGCGTGACCGGGGCCGGAGCTGCCCTGGATCGCGCCGCCGGTCGACTCGCCGCGGGAGCTGTCGCCCTGGATCGCGCCGCCGGTGCCGTCGCCCTGGCCGTCCTCCTGGGGCACGTCGACGTCGGGCGCGCCCTCGGCCGGGTCCTGGGGATGGGGGGTGCTCATGTTGTCGTCCATGGCCCGACCGTACGGCGTGGGGCGGGTGACACGGAGGGCGTTGACAAAACGCCGCGGTCGTCACTCGCCGTCGTCGCGGCGCGCCGTGCGGATCGGCGTGGTCACGGTCGCCTTCTCGGTGAAGTCGACCGGTTCGACGGGCTGCACGACCCGCAGCGGCCGCGTCTCGTCGAGGGTGAGCAGGAAGCGGCTGGTCTCGTGCCGGTGCAGGCGGCCGGAGGTGAGCACCCACAGCACGCCGATCGCGCACGCGACGAAGCCCGCCGTGCCGCCCAGCATGATCGCGGCGCGCGGGCCGAACGTGTCGGCGACCCACCCGGCGATCGGCGCGCCGACCGGGGTCGAACCCATGATCACGGCCATGTACAGCGCCAGCACGCGTCCGCGCAGCGCCGGGTCGGTCGTGATCTGCACGTACCCGTTCGCCGTGGTCAGCAGCGTCACGATCATGAAGCCCGTGAAGGTGAGGGTCACGGCGTAGGCGAGGTAGCTCGGCATGGCGGCCGACACGAACGCGGCGATGCCGAACCCGCCGGCGGCGAGGATCACGACCCGCACGCGTGCGGTGTCGCGGCGGGCGGCGAGCAGCGCGCCGATCAGCGAGCCGATCGCGAGCACCGAGCTGAGCACCCCGTAGCCGTCGGCTCCCGCACCGAACTCGAGGGCCATGGTGGAGGCGAAGATCGGGAAGTTCATGCCGAACGCGCCGATCAGGAACACCGTCACGAAGACGACCTTGAGGTCGCTGCGCGCCCACACGTAGCGGAAGCCCTCGGCCAGCCCGCCCCGGTTGCGGTGCTTGGGCCGCGGGGCGAGCAGGTTCGCGCGCATCAGCAGCAGGGCCAGGATCATCGCGAGGAAGGTGGCGGCGTTGGCGATGAACACCCACCCGGAGCCGATCGCGACGATGAGGAGGCCGCCCACGGCCGGGCCCACCATGCGGGCGAGGTTGAACGAGGCGGAGTTGAGGGCGACCGCGTTCGAGGTGTCGGCGGCGGAGACCATGTCGGACACGAAGGCCTGGCGGGCGGGGGCGTCGAACGCGTTGACGATGCCGAAGCCGAGCGCGAAGGCGAACATCATCGGCAGTGTCATGACGCCGGCCAGCAGCAGCGAGCCGACGGCGATCGCGAGCGCGAGCAGCGAGCCCTGCGTGGCGAGCAGGATGCGGCGGCGGTCGAAGCGGTCGGCCACCCAGCCGGTGAGGCTCACGAGCACGAGGGGCGGCCCGAACTGGAGGGCCATCGTGATGCCCATCGCGGTCGCGTCGTTGTCGGTGAGCTCGGTCAGCACGACCCAGTCCTGCGCGGTGGCCTGCATCCAGCCGCCGACGTTGGAGACCAGGGCGCCCGCGAACCAGATGCGGTAGTTGATGTTCGCGAACGAGCGGAACATGGCGCTCATCGTTCGACCACCCTCCGCATCAGGGCGCTCGCATCGCGCAGGATCGCGAGCTCGGCCTCGGTGTAGTCGACCTCGCGGAGCATGTCGGCCAGCAGCTCGTCGCGGCGGCGGATGGTCTCGACCACGATCTCGGCGCCGGCGGGCGTGATGTCGACCTGCACGCGCCGGCGGTCGTCCTCGTCGGGCGTGCGGGCGACGTAGCCCTGCTCCTCGAGCCCGTTGACGATGCTGGTCATGGAGGGGGCGGTCACGCGCTCGCGCTCGGCGAGGGTGGAGATCGTGCGCCGGCCGTTCATACGCAGATCGGCGAGCACGGCGAGCTGGGTGTCGCTCATGGTGTCGGCGGCGCGGGCGCAGCGGAGGCGGCGGGCGAGCCGGAACGTGGCCAGGCGCAGGTCTGTGGCGGTGAGGGCGAGGAGATCATCGGGCGCAGACATACTTAGTTAGTCTATCTAATATTCGGGCGTCGTGGGCGGGGCGTCGCGCATCCACCCGGCAGAATGGACGGGTGACCCGTACCCTCGCTCTCGAACTCGCCGTCCAGGACCCCGCCGGAGTGCGCATCGCCGCAGAGATCGGCGCCGCCCGTGTCGAGCTCGCCACGGCCCTCGCGCTCGGCGGCCTCACCCCCTCGCCCGGGACCG
>NZ_SSDO01000153.1:0-3347 GCF_004794395.1 Microbacterium sp. K41
GGCGATGCCCACCGCGATGACGGCGCGCTGCAGCAGCCCGAGCGGCGTGCCCTCCCAGACGAGCCGGGAACGCACGGCCCAGCCCGCGAACGCGCCGGCCGCGACGGGGACGAGCACCACGATCAGCATCCACATGGAGGTGTTCTCCGGCAGCAGCCCGAACACGGGGATGCCGGGGACCACGCCGAGCTGGGTGCCGGCGGGCGACACCGCGGTGCCGGCGCCGACCGCGAAGCCGGGACCGGCGAGCCACGCCGCCGCCCACACGATCAGGGTGGGCAGATACGCCAGCTGCGCGAGCGTGAGCACGGTGGCGCCGAGCGCGTCGACGCGCGCACCCTGGAACAGCGCGACCACGTCACCGCCGCGGGTCAGCACCGACAGGGCCACGGCGAGCGCCGCCGCTCCGGTCACGCCGACCAGGACGAAGGCCGCACCCCGGACGATCGCCGCGGGCACGGGAGCCCAGTCCTCCCGCGCGTCGAGGCGGTCGTGCAGGCGGTCGAGGAGGCCGCCGTCGCCGTCGTCCCAGGCCACCCGGACGGCGCCGCAGACGGCGCCCACCAGATAGACGGCGGCGGGCAGCAGGATCGCGAGCGGCAGCGGCGTGCGCACCGCATCGAGCCGTGCCGTCAGCGCGACCAGTGTGGAGATCGCGACGAACACGGCGGAGCCGGACAGGGCACCCAGCAGCCACGCCCCCGCGTGGGCGGCGCGCGCTCCGGAGCGCGCGGCGAACAGGAGCGTGAAGAACAGCAGCAGCAGGGGCGTGATCGACACCGCGAACGATGCGGCCTGCGCGGGGATGCCCAGCGTGACGAGGAGCTCGTCCGGGATCGTGACCTCGAGCGGGACGCCGTGCCCGAACTCCCAGAGCGTGCCCGTGAGGGGCCAGAGCGCACCCCAGTCGGCCGTGACGCCGAACGCGACCGTCCACAGCAGCGTCAGCGGCGCCAGGAGCACGGCCAGTCCGACCGCGGCCGCGATGGCGGCGTCGAAGGCGGCGAGGAGCGCGACGAGGAGGCGTTGCATAGCGATTCGAGACTACGACGAGTTGCCGTGCGGCTCCTCGGGGCGCGCGCGGGGCGGGCGACACGGTAGCGTTTCTCCGGAGGTTACCCGATGACAACTGCCCCGCCCGCCCCGGCGACCGCCGAGCCCACCGGCGCCCTGGACCGCTTCTTCGAGATCAGCAAGCGCGGATCGACGATCGGCACCGAGATCCGAGGGGGCCTGGTGACGTTCGTCACGATGGCCTACATCGTGATCCTCAACCCGATCATCCTGTCCGGCAAACCCGACGTCGCCGGGAACATGCTGGACTTCAACGCGGTCGGTGCCGCGACCGCCCTGACCGCCGGCGTCATGACGATCCTGTTCGGGCTCGTCACGCGTCTGCCGTTCGGCTTCGCCGCCGGACTCGGCATCAACGCGTTCGTCGCGTTCTCCGTGGTCGGCCAGGTGACCTGGCCCGAGGCCATGGCGCTGGTGATGATCAACGGCGTCGTGATCGTGCTGCTCGCCGCCACCGGACTGCGCAAGGCGATCTTCGACGCGGTGCCGTTCCAGCTCAAGATCGCGATCACGGTCGGCATCGGCCTGTTCATCGCGTTCATCGGCTTCGTCAACTCCGGCTTCGTCACCGCGACCGGTGCCTCCTCGCCGCCCGTCGGGCTCGGGGTCAACGGCTCCGTCGCGACCGTGCCGAGCCTGCTGTTCGTGATCACGCTGCTGCTGACGGGCATCCTCGTCGCGCTGCGCATCAAGGGCGGCATGCTGATCGGCCTGATCGGCGGCACCGTGCTCGCCGTGATCGTCGAGGCCGTCTGGCACATCGGCGCCCGCGGCTTCGACGACGAGGGCAACGTGGTCAACCCGGGCGGCTGGGGTCTGACGGTTCCCGCGCTGAACGGCTCCCCCGTGGGCGTGCCCGACCTGAGCCTGATCGGCGCGGTGGACTTCTCGTTCGACCTCGGCAAGGTCAGCCTCGTCGCGCTCGTGATGATCGTCTTCACCCTGCTCTTCACGAACTTCTTCGACGCGATGGGCACCATGACGGGTCTCGCGAAGGAGGCGAACCTGGCCGACGACAACGGCGACTTCCCGCGCATCAAGTCGGCGCTGGTGGTCGAGGGCGTCGGTGCGATCGCGGGTGGCGCGACCTCGTCGTCGTCGAGCACGGTGTTCATCGAGTCGGGCGCGGGGATCGGCGAGGGTGCCCGCACGGGCCTGGCCAACGTCGTGACCGGCGTGGTGTTCCTGATCGCGATGTTCCTGACCCCGCTCACCTCGATCGTCCCGACCGAGATCGCCGCGGCGGCCCTGATCATCGTCGGTGCCATGATGATGGCGCAGATCCGGCACATCGACTTCGGCGACTTCCGCGTGCTGCTGCCGGTGTTCCTCACGGTCTCCGTGATGCCGCTGACGTACTCGATCGCGAACGGCATCGGCGCGGGCTTCGTGAGCTGGGTGCTCATCCACGCGTTCTCCGGCCGGGCGAAGACCATCAGCCCGCTACTGTGGGTGGTCGGTGCCGGCTTCCTGATCTTCTTCGCACGCGGACCCATCGAGGCGCTGTTCGGCGTCGGGATCTGACGAGCGGATCCACGGAGGGGCGGGTGCTGCGGCACCCGCCCCTCCGTGGTTTCCCTGGGCCTCAGGCGTAGGCGGCGGCGAACTCGGCGGACGGCTCGATCGGCTCGATCACGTCGATCAGCACCCCGCCGGGAGCCTCGACGATGAAGTGCCGCTGACCGAAGTCCTCATCGCGCAGGGCCAGCCGTTCGGTCAGTCCGCGCTCCCCCACCAGCCGGGCGTGCTCGGCGGCGGCGTCTGGCACCTCGACGTTCAGCAGCAGTCCGGTGACCGGTGCGCGGAAGCCCTCCGGGATGGTCTCGTGCGTGCGGTCGAGGATCGCGAGCTCTCCCCCGTCGAAGCGCAGGCTCACGTACCAGTCGGCCTCGAACGTCGTGTCGAATCCGAGCTCCTCGCGATAGAACCGCGCGGCCGCGGACACGTCGTCCACCATCAGCACCGGGTAGAAGCTGGTGATCTCCATCGTCACTCCTTTACATACTGCGTGTTTGTATTCGTCCGGCTAGAATACATACAACACGTACGTAAAGGAACCCGCATGCCCCGCGCCTCCGCCGCCGACGCCGCCGCCACGGCCCGCCGCATCCTCGACACCGCCAGCGCGCACTTCGCCGCACACGGATACGCGGCGGCTTCGGTCGACGACATCGCCCGGGCCGCGGGCGTGACGCGCGGCGCCGTGTACCACCACTACGACTCGAAGCCCGGACTGTTCGCGGCCGTCGCCTCCGCCGTGCTCGCGCTGCTGA
>NZ_SSDO01000154.1:0-21224 GCF_004794395.1 Microbacterium sp. K41
GGGCCTCGTCCGGGCACTCGCCGACGAGGCCGGAGTGCCGCTCGCCGCAGCGGGCGTGGGCGCCGCGGGCGTCATCGACCACGAGACCGGCACCGTGCGGGCGGCCTCGGCCACGTTCGTCGGCTGGGCGGGATTCCCGCTCGCGGACGAGCTCGGACGGCGCCTGGGCGTACCGGTCAGCGTCGAGAACGACGTCAACGCGTTCCTGCTCGGAGAAGCGGCCGCGCTGAGCCGCACCGAGCGCGACGTGCTGGGCGTGATGCTCGGCACGGGCGTGGGCGGAGCCGTCATCATCGACGGCGCGCTCCACCACGGGCCCCACGGTGCGGCGGGCGAGATCGGACACACCCCCGGGTACAGCGAGCTCGTGTGCACCTGCGGGCAGACAGGGCACCTGGAGACGCTGGCCTCCGGAACCTCCATCGCCCTGCGCTACCGCGAGCGGACGGGCGGCGAAGCGGCAGACGCCCGGGCGGTCGCCGCCCTCGCTCGGGGTGGAGACGCGGACGCCCTCGCCGTGTTCGCCGCCGCCGGTCGCGCGGTCGCCCTCGCCAGTGCGAGCGCCGCGACCCTGCTCGACCTGCCGACCGTGATCGTGGGCGGTGGCGTCGCCTCGGCGTGGGACCTGCTGGAACCCGCGATCCAGGCGACCCTGCGCACGGACTCGCCGGTGTCGGGCATCCCGCTGCGCATCGTCCCGGCGCAACTGGGCTCCGATGCGGTCGCCCTCGGAGCGATCGAGACCGCCCGTCGGGCCCTCGCCCCCGCACCCCCACTCTGAATCGACTCCCCGGATGAGAGGTATCGCATGGTGACCGCACCCCAGGACGCCCACGAGATTTGGATGGGCCCGCTGCCGCCCGTCGCCGACGGCGGCCTGCCGAAGCCCCGCGTGGGCATCGCCGGCATCTCGATCGAGTCCAGCACCTTCTCGCCGCACATCTCCGGCGACGAGGCCTTCACGATCCGTACCGGCGCGGAGCTCCGCGCCTACTACCCGTTCCTCGACGAGGGGCGCGAGCTGGCCGAGGCCGCCGAGTGGGTTCCGCTCACGCACGGCCGCTCGCTGCCCGGCGGCGCCGTTGACCCCGAGACGTACCGGCGGATGAAGGACGCGATCCTCGACGGCATCCGCGAGCACGGGCCCTTCGATGGCTTCTTCTTCGACATCCACGGCGCCATGAGCGTCGTGGGCATGGACGACGCCGAGGGCGACCTGGCCCGTGCCGTCCGGGAGGCACTGGGGTCCGACACGCTCGTCTCCACGTCGATGGACCTGCACGGCAACGTGTCGGAGGTGCTGCGCGATGCGGTCGACCTGCTGACCTGCTACCGGATGGCTCCGCACGAGGACTGGCTCAACACCAAGGAGCGCGCGGTGTGGAACCTGCTCGACCGGCTGCGCGGGCCGCACGGCGCCGACCCGCTCGCGCGACGGCCCTTCACCGCCTGGGTGCCGGTCCCCGTGCTGCTGCCCGGTGAGAAGACCAGCACGCGGCTCGAACCGGCGCGCGGCATCTACGCCGAGCTGCCCGCGATCGAGGCGCTGCCCGGCGTGGTCGACGCGTCCGTCTGGATCGGGTACGCGTGGGCCGACGAGCCGCGCTGCCAGGCCTACGTCGTGGTCACCGGCGACGACCGTGAGCTCATCGCCCGGGAGGCCGAGCGCGTCGCCCGCCGGTTCTGGGGCGCGCGCGAGGACTTCGTGTTCGTGGCCGAGACCGGCACGCTCGACGAGGCGCTGGACCGCGCGCTCGCGCCCGCAGCCGCCCGGCCGTACGTCATCTCGGACTCGGGCGACAACCCCACCGCCGGGGGAGCGGGCGACGTGACCTGGACGCTCGCGCGCCTGCTGGAGCGACCGGAGCTCACCGACGGGAGCCAGACGACCCTCGTCGCGTCGATCTTCGACCGTAAGGCCGTCGCGCGGGCGGTCGCAGCGGGTGTCGGCGCCGAGGTCGAGCTCGAGGCGGGGGCCCGCGTCGACCCGGGTCCGCACGGGCCCGTCACGATCCGCGGCACCGTCTTCTCGATCACGCACGGCGACCCCGACGCGGGCACCCAGGCCGTGATCGCGGTCGGCGGCCTGCACGCCATCGTGACCGAGCGCCGCAAGCCCTTCCACCACCTCTCGGACTTCCGCCTGCTGGGCCTCGAGCCCACCGAGGCCGACATCGTCGTGGTGAAGATCGGCTACCTGGAGCCGGAGCTGTACGAGCTCGCCGCCGACTGGACGCTCGCGCTCACGCCCGGCGGCGTCGACCAGGACCTGCTGCGCCTCGGCCACCACCGTCTGCGCCCTGGCGTCTACCCCTTCGACACCACCGGCACGCCCGACCTGACCGCGACGGTCGTCCGCCGCGGCGACGCCGAGGAGACGCCCGTCGACTCCACCCCCGCAGAGGAGACCCCCGCATGATGAACTTCGAGAAGCGCACCGGGCCCGACCTCGGCTCCGCGGCACCGGTGTACCCCGCGAACGGTGTGCCGGAGTGGTACCGCGACGCGAAGCTCGGCTTCTTCGTGCACTGGGGCCTGTACTCGGTGCCGGCGTGGGCGGTGCAGCACGGCGAGGGCGTCAACATCCCCACGGAGGACGCCTACGCGTGGCACCAGTACGCGGAGTGGTACGGCAACACCGTGCGCATCGCGGGGAGCCCCACGTGGGAGCGGCACCAGCGCCTGTACGGCCCCGGCACCTCCTACGAGGACCTCGCCGACCGCTGGGACGCCGCGGCGTTCGACGCCGACGCGTTCGTGGGAGAGCTGGTGGGCGCGGGCGCGAGGTACATCGTGCCCACCACCAAGCACCACGAGGGCTTCTGTCTGTGGGACACCGCGACGACCGGCTTCAACGCCGTCGCGCGTGGGCCCCGGCGCGACCTGATCGCCGAGTTCCACGACGCCACGCGTCGCGCTGGCGCGAAGTTCGGCGTGTACTACTCCGGGGCGCTCGACTGGCACGTCAGCGACTTCCCGGCGATCGAGTCCGACACCGACCTGTTCCGGTTCCGCCGCAACGACGAGCACTTCGCGCGATACTCGGCCGCCCAGCTGGAGGAGCTCGTCGAGCGCTTCGCGCCGGATGTGCTGTGGAACGACATCGAGTGGCCGGACGGCGGCAAGGGCGACCAGGAGTACGCGGTCGCCGCGCTGCTGCGCCGCTACTTCGATGCGGTGCCCGAGGGCGTCGTGAACGACCGCTGGGGTGTGCCGTACCACGGCTTCCTCACGCGCGAGTACACGGACATCCCGGAGATCATCCCCGAGCCGTGGGAGTCTACGCGCGGACTCGGCTACTCGTTCGGCTTCAACCAGGACGAGGACGAGCGCCACTCCCTGTCCGGCGCGGCCCTGATCCGCCTGCTGGTCGACGTCGTGGCCAAGAACGGCAATCTGCTCATCAATGTCGGCCCCGCGGCAGACGGCTCGATCCCCGAGCTGCAGCGCCGGGCCATGCGCGAGCTCGGGTCGTGGCTCGACGCGAACGGCGACGCCGTCTACGGCACGCGGCCATGGATCCGGATGGGGGAGCAGGCCGGGGCCCCGCGCCGCTACACGACCTCGGCCGGTGCCGTGCACGTCCACGCGCTCGACCCCGCGGCCGGCCGCATCGAGCTCCCCGCGGAGCTCGACCACGCCACGCTGCGCTGGAGCGACGGCTCGGAGGCGGAGGTGTCGCGAGACGGCTCCGGCGCTGTCGCCACCATCCCGCCGGGGCTGCGGCCCGCTCCGGTCGCGGTGCTGTCCGCCCAGGGCGTCTGAGCAGCCATCCCGCACGATGCGAACGACGAGGGCTCCGGTGTCGCGCACCGGAGCCCTCGTCCGCCTCCATCGCCCCGCGCGGCTCAGGGTCGCGTGAGCTCCTCCAGCACCTCGATCACGTGCCGGTAGGGGCGCCCGGTGGCGCGGGTCATGCCGATCTCACACGTGCGGTTGGCGGACACGAACGCGTCGAAGCCCCCGCGCTCCCCGTCAGCGGCCGCGACCTCGGCCGACTCCTGCGCAGTCGCACTCGCGGTGAGCTCGGGGTGCAGCATGCCGCGGTCGCCCGCGAACGCGCAGCAGCCCCAGCCCTCGGGCACGAACACGTCGTCGGCCACGGCGGCAGCGATCTCCGTCAGGGCCCCGGTCGCCCCGAGCGCCGTGGTCGAGCAGGTGGGGTGCACCGCGATGGAGGGGAGCTTCGCCGGCACGCTCAACCGCGGCAGCACCTCGCGGGCGACGAAGGTCGTGGCGTCCTCGATGCGCAGTCCCGCGTACCGCGGATCCTTCGCGACGGACTGGGCGAGCATCACGTCGAGCCCCTCGGTGCACGACGCGGCGTCGCACACCACGGGGAGCTCGCCGTGACGGCTGGCCTCCCACAGCGACGCCAGCACCCGGTCGGACATCAGCCGGTAGCCGTCGAGGTGTCCCTTCGACTTCCACGGGGTGCCGCAGCAGAGCCCGCCGTTCTCCTCCGGGATCACCACCGCGATCCCCGCGCGGTCGAGCAGGTGGCGCAGGGCATCACGGGATCCGTGGCCGCCGTCCTCCGCGCCGAACATCGTGCCGATGCACGCGCCGAAGAACACGGCCTGCGCGTCGGGCGGTGACACCGGTCGATCGGGCTTCGAGCCGCCGCGGGGGAGTCCGCCGTCGTACAGCGGCACGGTGTCGGCGCCGAGCACGGCGCGTCCGAGCTGCGTCACGCCGCGGACGAGCGGGGCGGGGAGGGCGTCTGCGACCGTGAGGGCCACGCCGCCCGCGCGGGTGACGGTGCTCCAGTGCTTCGCGGCGGTGCCCCAGACGGCGCCCTCGACCGCGTTCGACTGCTCGGCCCGCAGCCGCCGCACGAGGTCGCCCGTGTTGATGTCGACCGGACACGCGACCCCGCACATGCCGTCCACGGCGCAGGTCTGCACCCCGTCGTAGTCGTAGTCGGCGCGGAGGTCGCGCAGCAGCTCGGTGTCGCCCTGCTCCTCGGCCCACGCCATGTCGCGGCGCAGCACGATGCGCTGCCGCGGGGTGAGGGTGATGCTCTTGCTGGGGCACGTGGGCTCGCAGTACCCGCACTCCACGCAGCGGTCCACCTCGCTCTCGACCGTGGGAACGCGCTTGAGGTCGTGCAGGTAGGAGTCGGGGTCGTCGGAGAGCACCACGCCGGGGTTGAGGATGCCGTCCGGATCGATCAGTCGCTTGAGCTCCCACATCAGGTCGGTGAGCTCGTCGCCGTACTGACGCCGGACGAACGGCGCCATGATGCGACCCGTGCCGTGCTCGGCCTTGAGCGAGCCCTGCTGGGAGAGGACGAGCTCGACGAGGTCGTCGGTGAAGCGGCGGTAGCGGGCCACGCTGTCGGGGTCGTCGAAGCGCTCGTTGAGCAGGAAGTGCACGTTGCCGTCCTTCGCATGACCGAAGATGACCGAGCCCTCGTAGCCGTGCTCCGCGAACAGCTCGATCAGGCGCTCGCACGTGGCCAGCAGCCGGGGCACGGGCACCACGATGTCCTCCAGCAGCGCGGTCGTGCCGGAGGGGCGGGCACCGGCGACGGCGGTGTAGAGGCCCTTGCGCACGTGCCACAGCGCAGCCCGCTCGGCCGCATCGGTCGTGAGTCGCGGCGGGACGGCGAGGGGGAGGGCGTCGAAGTGCGACTGGGCGGCAGCGCTCGCGAGCGCCAGGGCGTCGGTGTCGGCCGCGTGCACCTCCACCAGCAGGGCGGCGTGCCCCCGCACGTCGATCTCCGCGATCGCCGCCGGGACATCGCTCAGCCCCTGGGCCACGCGCAGCGACGCCGCATCCAGGAGCTCGATCGTGGCGAGACCGAGACGGGTGAGGTCGGGCAGTGCGGACATGGCGGCGGACAGCGTCTCGAACACGAGCAGCCCGGTCGCGATCGCGGGGCGCACCTCGATCGTGCGGAAGCGCGCCTCGGCGACGAAGGCGAGCGTGCCCTCTGAGCCGATCACGAGGTGCTCCAGGATGCGGACGGGGTCGTCGAAGTCGAGCAGGGCGTTGAGGCCGTAGCCCATGGTGTTCTTCATGGAGAACTGCTGTCGGAGGAAGGCCACGTGCTGGGGGGAGGCGAGCAACCGCGCGCGCAGGGCGAGCAGGCCGTCGGCGATCGCCGGCTCGGCGGCGCGGAGCACCTCGTTCGCGTCGGGACGGCCCGTGTCGAGGATGGTTCCGCTGGGCAGCACGAGCGTCATCGACGTGATCGTCTGGTACGAGTTCTCGGTGATGCCGCAGGCCATGCCGCTGGAGTTGTTCGCCACGACGCCGCCGATCGTGCACGCGATCTCGCTCGCCGGGTCGGGCCCGAGCTTGCGGCGGTACCGGGCGAGCCGTGTGTTGACCTGCCGCACGGTGGCGCCGGGGCCGACGCGGACGGCGGCGCCGTCGTCTTCCACCCGGATGTCGCGGAAGTGGCTGCGGGTGTCGACGAGGATGTCGCCGCTCACCCCCTGTCCGGAGAGACTCGTGCCACCGGAGCGGAAGGTGAGGGTGCGTCCGGCGGCGCGCACGGCGCCGAACGCGCGGGCCACGCCGGCCGCATCGGCGGGGGAGAGCACGGCATCGGGGACGAGCAGATAGTGGGAGGCGTCGTGGGCGCGGGCGAACCGGTCGATCGACCGGGCATGCACCTCGGTGTCCGGCCCGAGCAGCTCGTGGTCCAGCGGTTCGGCGATGGTGGTCGGCACGGTGCTCCTCTGCTCCGGGTCAAGATTGTCTGACAAGTGTACCGATGACCGGATGCTTCGCTAGGCTGACGGCCATGACCACCCTCACGGACCGCGGCCTCGGCGTCGTCGGCGTGGTCGATGCGGTGACCGCCCAGCTGCGCGCGCGCATCCTCGGCGGTGAGATCCGATCGGGCGAGCCGCTCACCGAGGCCGCGGTGTCGCAGTCCTTCGGTGTGGCCAGGCCCAGCGCGAAGGCGGCGATCGAACAGCTGGTCGCGAGCGGCCTGCTCGTGCGCACGGCACATCGCACCGCACGCGTGGTGGGTATCGATCAGGCGACGGTGCGCGACGTCTACCGCACGCGCACCCGCCTGGAGAGCGCCGCGCTCCGGGAGCTGGCACGGGCGCGCAGAGTGCCCGCCGCCGCGGTCGAGGCGAACGCGGAGCTGCTCGCGATGGGACCGGGGCCCGACCCGGCGACCGTGGACCCCGATCTGCGCTTCCATACGGCGCTGATCGATGCGCTGCACAGCGAGCGGACCGGACGGATGTACCGGAGCGTGCTCGACGAGGTCCGGTTGTGCATGGCGCAGGTGCAGGGGCGGCGCCTGCTGAACGCGGAGGAGATCGCCGCACAGCATCGGGAGATGCTCGATGCCGTCGCCGCGGGTGCGGAGGACGAAGCGGCCGAGCTGCTGCGGGCGCACCTCGCGTCCGCGGAGGAGCGACTGGTCGAGGCGCTCGGGCGCGACTGAGCGTCAGCCCACGTTGGCCGGGGCGTCCTCGATCTGGATGGGCGCGTCCGCCGGGTCCGCCCACACCGGCGCGGGCAGCGGCGTGTCCACTGCGCCGTCCTGGATCGCGCGCAGCGCCTCCGTGATCTCGTCCGCGTTCTCCGGTACCGCGAGGCCGCACGTGCGCAGCTCCGAGGCGAACTGCAGCGTGAGGCGGATCTTGCCCGCCTCGATCGCCTGCGCCGTCGTGCCGGTGCGGATCTCACTGCCCGTCTGGATCGCGGGCACCTCGTCGCACACGTGATAGACCTTGCCGCCGTCGACCCAGACCACCTCGTCCTTGCCGAGCAGCTGGATCACGGTCGACTGATCGGCCGTGTACTGCTCGACCGACGGCGGGGCGAAGTCCACGCCGACGAACACGGCCAGTGCGGCCAGGACGACGCCGACGATGCCGGCCGTCGTCTTCTGCCCCTTGTCCATGTCCTTGTTCAGGAAGATCAGGATCACGAGCGGGAGGAAGGCGACGATCGCGATGATCGCGCCGAGCTGGTTCTGCACGAAGAAGCGGGTCTTGTCCGCCTTCCGCGCGGGATCGAGCCGGTTCGCCTTCTTCCAGAGCACGGAGCCCGTGATCGACAGGGCCGCGATCACGACGAGCAGCACGAGCAGAGCGATGAACGCCCACTGCGGGAAGTGTGCCGTGACGCCCTGCTCCTCGAGCAGACCCGTGTCGGGGTCGCGCACGAGCGTGCCGTCCTCGCCGACATAGACGCGCTGGCGGAGCAGCCAGAAGATCCCGACGCCCTCGCCGATGATCGCGAGGGCCCACAGCGCGCCCGCGATCCAGCGGAAGCGCATCGCCGTCGTCTTCGCCGCGGCGCTCGGCGTCCACCCCGCCGGTGGCTCCGTGCTCGCGGCGGTGTTCCTGTCCGTGCCGGCGGTCCTGTCGTCGCTCTCGGCCACGTTGATCCCTTCCCCCGAAGGCCCGACCGCACCGGCCAGGGCACGCAAGATCCTAGTGGACGGGGTGTCCTACGCTGGAGGCATGACCTCCGACTCCGACGACGCCCTGAGCTGGGAGGGCGACGACGACACGGCGTCGCATCGCACCGGTCGCCCGCGGCGACGTGAGAACGCGGCCCCGCCCGTCGAGCCGCCTCTTCACCACGCCACGACCACGGAGAGCGCCGCGGTCGCGCCCACGACGCGACCCCCCGCGTCTCCACCGCCCACCGAGGCGGCACCGCCGTCGGCGCCCGCGGCGTCCGTCGCCGCCGACGACGACGAGGCGCCGGCGGGACTCAGCAATGCGATGCTCCTGCTCGTCGGGGTGGTCGGCGGGGTGTATCTCCTCTATTCGGTCGGTTGGGTCGTCGGTGGGCTGCGGCTGCAACCGCTCGCCTCGTTCCTGGTCGCCGACGCGATGTTCCTGCCCTGGTTCGTGCTCGCGATCGCGGCGCCCGCGCTGTGGTTCCTCGCGACGTGGGTCCTCACGCGGGGGAGGGCCGCGTGGGTGCGGGTCGCCCTGCTGCTCGCCGGGGTCGTGCTCCTGGTGCCGTGGCCGTTCGTGACGGTGGGGGTGGTCGGATCATGAGCTCGTCGGAGAACGCATCGGCGGTGTCGTCCGGATCGCCGCGCTGGCTCGCCGGCACCGTCATCGTCCTCGCCGGGCTGTTCTACGCCTACGCGGTGTGGAACGCGGTCGCGCATCTGATCACGATGGCGCAGACCGGTCTGACGGGTGCGGGCTGGGCCGTGCTGCTGTTCGGTGTCGTCTTCCCCCTGATCGTGTTCGGCTTCGCCTCTGCGATCGGGCGTCGCCGGCGCGTGGGCGAGCTCGCCCTCGTGTTCCTCGCGGGGCTGGGCATCGTCGCCGTCTTCTGGATGAGTCTGCTCGCGCTCAGCCTCACGCTCCCCAGCGCCTGACCCGGACGCCACCGGTCGAGCTGGACTGCGCGGCGTCACACGGCACGGAGCGGCATGGCGGCTCGGGTAGAGTTGTCGCGATCGCGCCCCCGACGGTGTGCGGCGCATCGGCCCCTCCCGCCTGTCGCGCTGCCCCGAAGGATCCACTGTGCCGAAGCCCGTCGTGCTCATCGCCGAAGTACTCTCTCCCGCCACGATCGAGGCGCTCGGCCCCGACTTCGACGTCCGCCACGTCGACGGCACCGACCGCGAGGCCCTGTTCGCCGCGCTGGCCGAGGCCGACGCGGTGCTCATCCGCTCGGCGACCCGCATCGACGAGGAGGCGCTGGCGCACGCGCCGAAGCTGAAGGTCGTCGCGCGTGCGGGCGTGGGCCTCGACAACGTCGACATCAAGGCCGCGACCACGGCGGGCGTCATGGTCGTGAACGCTCCGACGTCGAACATCGTCTCGGCCGCCGAGCTCACGGTCGGTCACATCCTCAGCCTCGCTCGGCGCATCCCGGCCGCGCACGCCTCGCTCGCCGCCGGGCAGTGGAAGCGCAGCTCGTTCACGGGCGCCGAGCTCTTCGAGAAGACGGTCGGCATCGTGGGGCTCGGACGTATCGGCGCGCTCGTCGCCGCCCGCCTCGCGGCGTTCGACATGCGCGTCGTCGCGTACGACCCCTACGTCACGTCCGCCCGCGCCCAGCAGCTCGGCGTGCAGCTCCTGTCGCTCGACGAGCTGGTGGCGGAGTCCGACTTCCTGACGATCCACATGCCCAAGACTCCGGAGACCACGGGCATGATCGGCGCGGAGCAGTTCGCGGCGATGAAGCCGACCGCCTTCGTCGTCAACGTCGCGCGCGGCGGGCTGATCGACGAGGAGGCGCTGCACGAGGCGCTCGTCGCTGGAGAGATCGCCGGTGCCGGTCTCGACGTCTTCACGTCTGAGCCGCCGGCGGAGGGCGGCAGTGCCCGTCCGCTGCTCGACCTGCCGAACGTGGTCGTCACGCCGCACCTCGGTGCGAGCACGGAGGAGGCGCAGGAGAAGGCCGGTGTCTCGGTCGCCCGCTCGGTGCGACTCGCGCTGGGCGGCGACCTGGTGCCCGACGCGGTCAACGTGGCCGGCGGCGTGATCGACCCGTATGTGCGTCCCGGGATCTCGCTCGTGGAGAAGCTGGGCCAGATCTTCGCGGCCCTCGCGACCTCGCCGCTCACGAGCCTCGACGTCGAGGTGCACGGCGAGCTCAACGACTACGACGTCAGCGTGCTCAAGCTCGCGGCGCTCAAGGGCGTGTTCACGAACATCGTCAGCGAGACCGTGTCGTACGTGAACGCTCCGCTCCTCGCCGAGCAGCGGGGGATCGCGGTCCGCCTGCTCAAGGACGACGTGAGCGAGGAGTACCGCAACGTCATCACCTTGACGGGGGCCCTGTCCGACGGTTCGCAGCTCTCGGTGTCCGGCACGCTGACCGGTCCGAAGCAGGCGGAGAAGCTCGTCGGCATCAACGACCACGCGCTGGAGCTGCCGATCGAGAAGCACCACGTCGTCATGCTCTACACCGACCGTCCGGGCATCGTGGCCGTGTACGGCCAGAAGTTCGGTGAGGCGGGCATCAACATCGCGGGCATGCAGATCGCGCGCCGCGCGGCCGGCGACCAGGCGCTCAGCGTGCTGACGCTGGACTCGCCCGTGTCGGAGGAACTGCTCGACGACGTGCGCGACGCGATCGACGCCGACCTGTTCCGGCAGATCGAGATCACCGAGGTCTGAGCCGCAGCACCACGGAAGAGGGGCGGGAGCGTGACGCTCCCGCCCCTCTTCGGTTCGCGAGTCAGGCGGTCGCGCGCAGGACCAGGGCGATCAGGTCGGCGAGCTCATCGCTGCGGGGGACGAGCCGCTCGGGTCCGTGCACGTCGAGCGAGTTGTTGAAGTAGAGCCCGTCGCTGACCAGCATCACCAGGTCGAGGCTGGCGGTGTCGCGCACGTGCGGGCGGATGGTGTCGGCCCAGCGGCGCCGGGTCTCGCGGAGCATGTCGGCCGCGCGGGCCGAGCCGCCCTGGGCGAGGCGGGTCGTGGCGATCAGGGCGCGGTCGAGGGCGTCGTCCTCCATGACCGACGTGCGGACGTAGTAGGCGACCGGGCCCTCCTCCGCCGCGTTCATGCGCTCCAGGTCGAGGGTGGTGAGGTGGTCGAGCCGCTCCACGAGTCCGGCCTCGAGGTCGTCCTTGGAGTGGAAGTGGTACAGCAGCCCGCCTTTGGAGACGCCCGCGGCCTTGGCTGTCGCGTCGAGCGTGGCCGCGCGCTCGCCCTCGTCGATGAGGATCGCCTCGAAGGCGTCGAGAACCTTCTCGCGGGCGAGGGGAGGTCGGGGCATCGTTCATCCTCTGTTCGGAAACGGGAGGCCGGTCTCTGTTACTATACCAGCCGGACGGTTCACTAACGGAGCCGCCGAGAGTCTGAGAGGTGTTCCATGAGCCGTACTGCGTCGATCCCGACGACAGCGACGGAAGCCCCGCGCGTCGGCGCCAGAGGGTGGGCGGCGCTCGTCGTCCTCATGCTCCCCGTGCTGCTGGTGTCGGTCGACAACACGGTGCTGAGCTTCGCCCTGCCCGAGATCTCGATCTCGCTCGCACCCACCGGTGCCGAGCAGCTGTGGATCATCGACGTGTACCCGCTCGTGCTGGCCGGACTGCTGGTGACCATGGGCACGCTCGGTGATCGGTTCGGGCGGAGGAAGCTGCTGCTCATCGGAGCCACGGGGTTCGCCGTGGTCTCGGCCCTCGCCGCGTTCGCTCCGACGGCCGGTCTCCTCATCGCCGCCCGCGCCCTGCTCGGCTTCTTCGGTGCGATGCTCATGCCCTCCACGCTGTCGCTTCTGCGCTCGATCTTCCAGAACCGCGATCAGCGGCGCATGGCGATCGCGGTCTGGGCGTCCGCGTTCTCCGCCGGTGCGGCCCTGGGGCCGATCGTCGGCGGGTTCCTGCTCGAGCACTTCGCATGGGGCTCGGTGTTCCTCCTCGCTGTACCGGTGCTGATCCCGCTGCTGATCGGCGCACCGCTGCTGGTGCCCGAGAGCCGTGACCCGCACCCCGGTCGCATCGACCCGCTGAGCATCGCCCTGTCGATGGCCGCGATGATCCCGGTCGTCTACGCGATCAAGTCGTTCGCGGTGGACGGGCCCTCGCTGTACGCGGGGGGATGGGCCGTGCTCGGCCTCGCGATGGGCGCGCTGTTCGTGCGGCGTCAGCTCCGCTCCGACGTCCCGATGCTCGACATGGCGCTGTTCCGAAGGGGCTCCTTCTCCGGGGCGATCCTGGTGAACCTGCTCAGCGTGGTCGCCCTGGTGGGCTTCCTCTACTTCGTGTCGCAGCACGTGCAGCTCGTGCTCGGGCTCTCGCCGATGATGGCCGGGCTCGCACTCGTGCCCGGCATGGCGGCGATGATCGTGGCCGGCCTCACGGTCGTGCCGATCTCGCGTCGCGTGCCGCCGCACGTGCTGATCCCCGCGGCGCTGGTCTTCTCCGTGGTCGGCTACCTGATCGTGGCGATGACGACGCACGACCACGGTGTCGTGCCGCTGATCCTCGCGTTCGCGGTGCTGGGCATCGGCATCGGTGCCGCGGAGACGATCTCGAACGAGCTCATACTCTCCAGCGCTCCGGCCGCGAAGGCCGGCGCGGCCAGTGCCGTGTCGGAGACCGCGTACGAGCTCGGCGCCGTGCTGGGCACCGCCATCCTGGGCGGCCTCATCACGGCGTTCTACCGCGGAGCGCTCGTGCTTCCGGAGGGCCTGCCGGCCGACGTCGCGCACGCGGCGCAGGAGACGCTGGCCGGCGCGTACACCGCGGCGCAGCAGCTCCCGTCGCAGCTCGGAGACGCGCTGTGGCAGGCCGCCGCCGACGCGTTCGGCTCCGGGGTGACGGTGACCTCGCTGATCGGCGCCGGGCTCGTGGTCGTCGCCGCGGTGATCGCCGCCGTCACACTGCGCAAGGCACCCACGCACTGACCACTACGCTGGGGGGACCGGCCTGTACGACCCGCGGTCGCGCCGCGGCCGGTCCACCCCCGTGCAGTGCGCAAGGAGTCTCATGTCGCGTGTCGTGAAGCTGGCCGTCATCCCCGGTGACGGCATCGGTCCCGAGGTCATCGCGGAGGCGGAGAAGGTGCTCGACGCCGTCACCGCAGACAGCGACGTCACGTTCGACAAGACCCGCTTCTCGCTCGGAGCCGGCCGGTTCCTCGAGACCGGCGACACGCTCACCGATGACGACCTGGCGGGGATCTCGGCGCACGACGCGATCCTGCTCGGCGCGGTCGGAGGCACGCCGGGCGACCCGCGCCTGAAGAACGCGAACATCGAGCGGGGCCTGCTGCTGAAGCTCCGCTTCACGCTCGACCACTACGTGAACCTCCGCCCGTCGAAGCTCTTCCCGGGTGCCCCTGGTCCGCTCGCCGACCCGGGGGAGGTCGACTTCGTCGTGGTGCGCGAGGGGACCGAGGGGCCCTACGTCGGCAACGGCGGCGCGATCCGCGTCGGCACGCCGCAGGAGGTCGCCAACGAGACCTCGGTCAACACCGCCTTCGGTGTGGAGCGCGTCGTGCGCTACGCGTTCGACCTCGCCGAGCGTCGGCGCCGGAAGCTCACCCTCGTGCACAAGACCAACGTGCTCGTGCACGCCGGGGCGATCTGGCAGCGCATCGTGAACGAGGTCGCGGCCGAGCACCCCGATGTGACCGTCGACTACCTGCACGTCGATGCCGCCACCATCTTCCTGGTCACGGACCCCTCGCGTTTCGACGTGATCGTGACGGACAATCTCTTCGGTGACATCCTCACCGACCTCGCCGGCGCCGTCACGGGCGGCATCGGCCTCGCAGCCTCGGGGAACATCAACCCCGACGGCGCCTTCCCGTCGATGTTCGAGCCCGTGCACGGCTCGGCTCCGGACATCGCGGGTCAGCAGAAGGCCGACCCGACCGCCGCGATCCTCTCGATCGCGCTGCTGCTCGACCACCTCGGCTTCACGGCCGAGTCGGCGCGTGTGAGCGCCGCGGTCGAGGCGGACATCGCCGCGCGCAGCGGTGCCCGCACCACCGCGGAGATCGGCTCCGCGATCACTGCCCGCCTCTGAACGGCGGGCGTAGGCTGACAGGGCGCGACGATGCGCCCACCCAAAAGGATTGGATGACGACATGACGACGATCGAGACCGAGGCGAGTGTGGCTCCGCTGGAGTTCGCCGTGACGAAGAACCTGAACGCCGCGAGCCCGACGCGGCTCGCCGAGGTGCTGGAGAACCCCGGGTTCGGGGTCGTCTTCACCGACCACATGGTCGACATCTGCTGGTCGGCCAAGGGCGGATGGCACCGTCCGCGCGTGCAGCCCTACGGCCCGATCCCGCTCGACCCCGCCGCCTCGGTCCTGCACTATGCGCAGGAGATCTTCGAGGGCATCAAGGCCTACCGTCACGCCGACGGGTCCATCCACACCTTCCGGCCCGACCGCAACGCCGCCCGCCTGCAGGCGAGCGCGCGCCGTCTGGCGCTTCCGGAGCTGCCCACCGAGTACTTCATCCAGTCGCTGCGCGAGCTGATCGCCGTCGACGGTCGCTGGGTGCCGTCGGGCGCCGACCAGAGCCTGTACCTGCGGCCGTTCATGTTCGCCAAGGAGGCTTTCCTGGGCGTGCGCGCGGCGCAGAAGGTGGCGTACTACGTGATCGCGAGCCCGGCCGGCGCGTACTTCAGCGGCGGTGTGAAGCCGGTGCGCATCTGGCTCTCGGAGGACTACGCTCGCGCGGGCAAGGGCGGCACCGGGAAGGCGAAGACGGGCGGCAACTACGCCTCGAGCCTCCTCCCGCAGGCCGAGGCCGCCGCCAAGGGCTGCGACCAGGTCGTGTTCCTCAACGAGAAGCGCGACGTCGAGGAGCTCGGCGGCATGAACGTCGTGTTCGTCTTCAAGGACGGCCGCGTCGTCACCCCGGAGTCCGACAGCATCCTCGAGGGCATCACGCGCGACTCGCTGCTGCAGCTCGCGGAAGACCGCGGCTACACGGTCGAGAAGCGACCGATCTCGATCGACGAGTGGCGCCAGGGCGTCGCCTCGGGCGACATCGTCGAGGTGTTCGCATGCGGCACGGCCGCTGTCGTCACCCCGATCGGTGCGCTGGTCGGCGACGGCTTCGACGAGCCGCAGCCGCTCGGCGAGCTGGCGCTGTCGCTGCGCGAGGAGCTGACCGACATCCAGTACGGCCGCCGCGAGGACAAGCACGGCTGGCTCGTGCGCCTCGACGCCTGATCCCCACCTCCGAAGACCCCGCGCCGGCTCGCCCGGTCCGGGGTCTTCGTCGTCGCTAGGCTGGACGCATGAAGATCGCCCGGTTCAGCCACGACGACGCCATCATGTACGGGATCATCGACGAGCGCGAGCTCGTGGTGCTGGCCGGGGACCCGATGTTCGCCGGGTACGAGACCACCGGCGACCGAGTGCCGCTCACCGAGGCGAAGCTCCTCGCCCCCGTGATCCCGCGCTCCAAGGTCGTGTGCGTCGGCAAGAACTACCATGACCACGCCGCCGAGATGGGTGGGGTCGCGCCCGAGGAGCCGCTGCTGTTCCTCAAGCCGAACACGGCCGTCATCGGCCCGGACGACGCGATCGTGCGTCCCACCGCCCTGTCCGAGCGCACCGAATACGAGGGTGAGCTGGTGGTCGTGATCGGCAAGATCGCCAAGAACGTCACGGCGGAGAACGCCCTCGACTACGTGCTCGGCTACACGATCGGCAACGACGTCACCGCGCGCGACCTGCAGCGCAAGGACGGACAGTGGTCCAGGGCGAAGGGCTTCGACACCTTCTGCCCGCTCGGCCCCGTGATCGAGACCGACTTCGACGCGTCGACGGCGACCATCGAGACCAGGGTCAACGGCGAGGTGCGGCAGCACGCGCCGCTCACCGACATGATCCACTCGGTGGCGGACATCATCGCGTACGCCTCGGCCGTCTTCACCCTTCTCCCCGGTGACGTGATCATGACGGGGACCCCGGCGGGTGTCGGCACGTTCACGGCGGGCGACGTCGTGGAGGTGGAGATCTCCGGCCTCGGCATCCTCCGCAACACCGCGCGCGACGCCGTTCCCGCGACATGACCTCCGGCGCCCTGACGGCGGCGCAGCAGACGGCGGTGCAGCGGCGCACCGTCCTCGTGCTGTCGCTCGGGCAGGTCCTCGGGGGCATCGCGTTCGGGGCGACCGTCTCGCTCGGTGCTCTGCTCGCGGCCGACATCTCCGGCAGCGACGCGCTCTCCGGGCTGGCGACCGCCTCCGTCACGCTCGGCGCGGCACTGTGCGCGATCCCGCTCGCTCGGCTGGCGGCACGGCTCGGTCGACGCCGCGCGCTCACGCTCGGCAACCTCTTCGCCCTGGTCGGCATCGCCGTGGTGATCCTCGCCGCGTCGGTCCGGGTGTTCCCGCTGCTCCTCGTCGGCATCCTGTTGATCGGCGCAGGCAACGCGGGCAACTTGCAGTCGCGGTTCGCCGCGACCGACCTCGCCGCCCCGCAGCACCGCGGCCGCGACCTCTCCATCGTGGTGTGGTCGACGACGATCGGCGGCGTCGCGGGACCGCTGCTGCTCGGCCCCGGCGAGGTCGTCGGCCATGCGATCGGGATGCCGCCGCAGACCGGGTCGTACGTGTTCTCGTTCGTGGCGCAGTGTGCCGCGCTCGTGCTCTACCTCGTGGCGCTGCGCCCGGATCCGCTCCTCGCGGCGCAGCGCCTCGCGACGCAGGCTGCTGCGGCGACCGGGACGACGGCGGTGGACCGTCCGCGGGTCGCGCGCTACGCCATCTTCGCCATCGCCGGTTCGCACGTGGTGATGGCGTCGGTCATGGCGATGACCCCGGTGCACCTGTCGCACATGGCGCACGGCGCGCACGGCGCTGCGGCGACTCCGGCCGACGTCTCGGCCCTGGTGGGGATCACGATCGCGCTGCACGTCGGGGGCATGTACGCGCTGTCGCCCGTGTTCGGTGTGCTGGCCGACCGGTGGGGGCGGCTGCGCGTGGTGCTGCTGGGGCAGGTGCTCCTGGGCGGCGCGCTGGCGTTCGCGGTGTTCACGGGGACCGAGGCGTGGGGTGTGATGGTCGCGCTCATCCTGCTCGGCCTGGGCTGGAGCGCGGCGACCGTGGCGGGCGCCGCCCTCCTGACCGAGGCGTCCGCTCCCGAGCTGCGCACGCGCCGCCAGGGTCGCAGCGACTCGCTCATGAGCCTCTCGGCCGCCGCCGGTTCCGTGCTCGCGGGCATCGTGCTGTCGAACTTCCAGTACGCGGGCCTCGGGATCGCCGCTTCGGTGCTCGTCCTCGCGATCGTGGTGCTCTCGCCACTCGCGCGGACCGATGCGCGGTAACGGACCGCGGGGGAGTCGTCACACCGCGGTTGGCCTGCGCGCCATCCGCTGAGGTCACCCGGAGGCAGTGTGCGCTGCGCTACGGTCGAGCCATGTCCTCCCAGGCCGGACGAGTCGCCGCAGGTGCTGTGCTCGTCGTCATCGCCGGCGCTCTCACCGGATGTGCACCGAGCATCGGGACGCTGGTGAGGGACAGCCTCGCCGAGTCCGTGGAAGACGCGCAGGACTCGTTGTGGGAGCACCGCGACCAGATCGTCAGCGACCCGGAAGCGGCCGTCGCCGGGCTCGGCTTCGTCCACGACGCGCGTGAGGGTGCCGACGACGGATCCGGTCTGTACACCCTGGTGGCCCTCGACGACGCCGAGGACACCGTGACCCTCACTCTCGTCGTGGGCGGCGGTGCGACGACCGGCGGCGGGCACTGGTATCAGCAGGCGAGCGCCGCGACGTGCGTCGACTTCGTCTTCCCGCAGGCCGCCGCCGAGATCCGTGCGGAGGATGCCGTGTGCGGAGACATCCCGGACGCGGACAGGTACGACGAGGTCGTCCCATTCAGGGACCTCGACGTTCGGGAGTCGGTGACGGCGGCGGACTACCCGCCACCGATCTGCCAGTGCCACAGCGGAGGCGACTGCGACTGCCCAGGAGGCTGAGCGAGCGCCGCGGGCTGAGCCCCGCGCACCCGTAGAATCGAAAGGCTATGGCTACTCCTCACCCCCTCACCACGACCGCCAGCGGCGCCGACATCCGCGTCCGCTTCTGCCCCTCTCCGACAGGGCTGCCGCATGTCGGCATGGTCCGCACGGCTCTGTACAACTGGGCGTACGCGCGCCACAACGGCGGGAAGATGGTGTTCCGCATCGAGGACACCGACGCCGCGCGGGACAGCGAGGAGAGCTTCCGTCAGCTGGTCGACGCGCTCACCTGGCTCGAGATCGACTGGGACGAGGGCGTCGAGGTGGGCGGCCCGCACGCACCGTACCGCCAGTCCGAGCGGCACGACATCTATCGCGGGGTGATCGACAAGCTGCTCGCGACGGGCGCGCTCTACGAGAGCTACTCGACGGCGGAGGAGATCGACGCCCGCAACGAGGCCAACGGTCGGGCGAAGCAGCTCGGCTACGACAACTTCGACCGCGACCTCACGGACGAGCAGAAGGCGGCGTTCCGCGCCGAGGGCCGCCAGCCCGCCCTGCGCCTGCGGGTGCCGGACGAGGACCTCACGTACGTCGATCTCATCCGCGGCGAGGTCACCTTCCCGGCCGGGTCGTTCCCCGACTTCGTGGTCGTGCGTCCGAACGGCGTGCCGCTGTACACCTTCGTGAACCCGGTCGACGATGCGCTCATGGGCATCACCCACGTGCTGCGCGGCGAGGACCTCATGCCCTCCACCGCCCGACAGCTTTCGCTGTATGCGGCGCTGATCGACGCCGGGGTCACCACGTTCGTGCCGCGCTTCGCGCATATGCCGCTGGTGCTGGGGGAGACCGGCAACAAGAAGCTGTCGAAGCGCGACCCGCAGGCCGACCTCTTCCTGCACCGGGAGCGTGGCTTCATCCACGAGGGGCTGCTGAACTACCTGGCGCTGCTGGGCTGGTCGATCGGCCCCGACCGTGACGTGTTCTCGCTCGACGAGTTCATCGCCGCGTTCGACATCGAGAACGTGAACCCGAACCCGGCCCGCTTCGACCAGAAGAAGGCGGAGTCGATCAACGGAGACCACATCCGCATGCTCGACGTGAAGGACTTCGCCGAGCGCTCGGTGCCGTACCTCGCGGCTGCCGGGCTCTTCGACGAGCCGACCCACGAGCAGCTCGTGCTGGCGTTCCGTGCCGCGCCGCTCGTGCAGGAGCGGGTGCAGCTGCTGGGCGAGGTTCCGGGCATGCTCGGCTTCCTGTTCCGCGACGAGGTGTCGTACGACGCGGACGCCCTCAAGGGTCTGCCGGCGAACGCCGCGGAGGTGCTCGAGGCCTGCGTCACCGCGCTCGAGCCCGTGCAGGACTTCACCCCGGAGAAGATCCAGGAGGCACTGGCCACAGCCCTCGTGGAGAACCTCGAGCTCAAGCCGCGTGTGGCCTACGGGCCGCCGCGCGTCGCCATCACGGGGCGCCGCGTCTCGCCGCCGCTGTTCGAGTCGATGGAGCTGCTCGGCAAGGACGAGTCGCTGCGGCGACTGCGCGCCCTGGCCGCGTTCCTGGCCGACTGAGCCGCGACGCGCCCGAGCGGCGGCACACGCCGGTGGTTTTGGCGATCGGTCGCCGCTCGGGTAAGCTTGACTCTCGGTGCGAGGCTCCGGTTTCGCCCTTGGGGTATGGTGTAATTGGCAACACGGCTGATTCTGGTTCAGTTGTTCTTGGTTCGAGTCCAGGTACCCCAGCACTCACAGAAGCCCGGAAATCCGCAGGAATGCGGCTCCGGGCTTCTGTCGTTCTCGGGCGAGGGCGGGCACGCTACGGCGTCTTCGCCGGCGGGCCCGTCCGCTCCGCGCGGAGCACCAGGGCGATGGTGGCGAACGCGATCGATGCGGCGACGGCGGGGAGATAGGTCAGGATGTCGGGCGTGACCGTCGAGGCGCCCCAGCACACCGCGGCGGCAAGTGCGGACACCAAAAAGGCGAGGATGTCGAGGGGGCCACGCTTCCTGACGAAGACGGCGGCCAGGAGCAGCGCCGCGGCGATCAGTGGTGCCCCGGTGGTCAGCACGGCGGCGACGCCGTGGTGGTTCGCCGCGTTCCAGACCGCGAAGTAGAGCTGCGCTCCGGCGAGGACGGAAGCCGCGACGCGGCGGGTTTCGCGATAGAAGGCGTGCATCAGTGCTCCTCAGTGACCCGGGAGCGAGGGCCGCCCCGACGGAGTGAGGGTACGTCAGATCTGTCGGGGTGTCCACATATGAGGACGTCAGCGCGACCGAACCGGGGTCGCGGCTACTCGCACTCCCCGAGGAAGCCCAGGTAGCAGACGGCCTCGTGGGTCACGGCGGGCTCGTAGTCGTCGTTGGATACCTGGCGGGTCGCGGTCTCCGGCGTGCGGGTGAGGTGTCCGAAGTCGCCCAGGGAGGCGACGTACGTGCCGTCGACATCCTCCGCGATCATCCGGTCGATCTCGGCGCGGTGCTGTGCGCACAGGTCGGCCGCGGTCGGCACCAGTTCCACGCCGGCACACGCCCCCGCGTACTGGGCCTCCATCGCGGCGATGCAGTCGGTCCAGTCCTGGTCGACGTAGCACGGGCTCACCCCGTCGTCGGCGACGAGGTAGGCGCCGGTCTCGTACTCCTCGCTGTGGAAGGTCTCGGGCTTCTCCGGCACGTCGACCTTGGTCCAGTGGCGCGCCGTGACCACGGCGTAGACCGTGACGATCGCGGCGATGAGCAGCAGGGCGCCGACGATCGACAGCGCGATCCAGAGCCCCGCACGACTCTTGCGGCCGGTGCCGTCGGCGGGCGGGGCGTTCGGGTCGAGCGGCGGGGTGGCGAACGGAGCCGCGCCGGTCGCGTACGCCTCGGTGGTCGCGCCGTAC
>NZ_SSDO01000155.1:0-37846 GCF_004794395.1 Microbacterium sp. K41
GGACGCCGCGCGGTGCGCATCGGCCAGGTCGACGAGACCGGGCTCGCCGCGTTCGGCGAGGGCGACGACAGCGCCTTCGACCCGGCGGAGCAGGCGGTGATCCGGTACGCCGAGCGGCTCTCCCGCGAGCCGGAGGCCATGACCGACGCCGACTCGCAGCGCCTGCGCGACGCGGGGTTCTCCGACCGGCAGATCGTCGACATCACCCTCGCCGCGGCGGCGCGCAACTACTTCAGCCGGGCGCTGCAGGCCCTCGCTGTGCCGGTGGATCCGATGCCGGGGTTGAGCGTCGCGGTCACCGAAGCCCTGACCGGTGGCACCGCGGCGAGGCGGACCGATGGCTCTGCACCGCCAGCCGATCGATAGGCCGCTCCCCTAGCGTGGACGGATGCTCAGACGACTCCTCGCCCGCGTGTTCTGGGCGTTCAGCCGCTGGACGCTCGCCGGCGGCCGCGCGCCGGACCGCCCCACCGTGCTGATCGGCGCCCCGCACACCTCCAACTGGGACTTCGTCCTGATGCTCGCCATCGCCTGGCGGCTCGGCATCGACGTGCACTGGCTGGGCAAGAAGAGCCTGTTCCACGGCTGGCGCGGCCCGATCATGCGACGCCTCGGCGGCATCCCCGTGGATCGCGCCGACCCAGCGAGGGTCGTGGGCGAGGTGGTCGCGCAGGTGCACGCCGGCACGGTGTTCGGCCTGGTGGTGACGCCCGACGGCACCCGCGGCGGCAACGCGTACTGGAAGTCGGGCTTCTACCGCATCGCACGGGAGACCGGCATGCCCGTGACCCTGGGCTTCGTGGACCGCGCGACCATGACGACCGGGCTCGGCCCCACGATGGAGCTGACCGGCGACGTCTCCGCCGACATGGACCGCATCCGCGCGTTCTACGCCGACAAGCACGGCGTCCGTCCCGAGCGGCGGACCGAGCCGCGGCTGCGCGAGGAGACCGAGAGCGCCTGACGGGCTTCGGGTCTCCCGCTCGCTCACTCGTCGTCCGGCGCGTGCGTCCGCGCGTACGCGAGGTCGTCCTCGGACAGCGTCTCGATCATGCCGACCACGGCGCCCGTGATCTCCCGGATCTCCTCGCGCACATCCTCGTCCAGGTGCCGGGAGCCGCTGCCGATGACCGCACGGCGCGCGTCGTCGGACAGCTCCGGCCACCACTCGTCGATCGGGGGAAGCGTCATTTCGAGTCCTTTCGAGAGGGGGCGACGAGCCGGGGCGCAACCTTCTGGACACGACCGGAGCCGCGCCACGAGACTGAGGCTATGACAGCAGATGCACGCCGTGGCCCGGACGATCGGGATGACCGCGACGACGGCCGCGACGAGACCCCGAACGAGCGCGCCGACCGCAACTGGGATGAGCTGCTGCAGGAGCTGCGGGTGATGCAGACCGGCACGCAGATCCTCACCGGGTTCCTGCTCGCGGTGGCGTTCCAGCCGCGCTTCACCGACATGGACGAGCTGCAGCGCGATCTGTACGTGGTGCTGGTGGCCCTGGCCGCGATCGCGACCATCCTCGCCCTCGCTCCGGTCGGCATGCACCGGGCGCTGTTCGGCACCCGGCAGAAGCCGGAGCTCGTCCGTATCGCGGCGCGCATCGTGAAGGTGGACCTGGTGGTGATCGGTGCGCTCACGATCGGTGTCACGACGCTCATCGTCGACTTCACCGTGAACCGCACCGCCGGACTCGTCGCGCTGATCGCGGCGCTCGTGCTGGTCACGGGACTGTGGATGGCGCTGCCGGGATTCCTGCGTCGCGCGCGTGCGAGGGCTCGCGCCGACACCTGATCGCCGCCGCCGCGCGCGGGTGCGCGACGGCGACGGCGATGGCTCTCCACTCCGGTCCTCAGCGGCCGGCGGGGCTGCGGTTCTCGGCGCTCACCATCCAGGCGAACTGCTCCAGGCGCTCGATCACGGCGTGCAGCAGATCGGCCGAGGTAGGGTCCTCCTCGTCCACGTCATCGTGCACCCCGCGCAGCGTGGCCACCGTCGCCTCGAGCCGCTCGGTCACGAGGTCGGTCGTCTCGGTGGTCGAGACCTCGCCGGTGGGGAACTCGGGCAGCGTGGTGGTCTTCGCGATGGTGGCGCTGCGACCGTCCGGCACCGCGTGCAGCGCGCGCATCCGCTCTGCGATGGTGTCGCTGAACGTGCGCGCATCCTCGATGATCTCGTCGAGCTGGCGGTGCGTGTCGCGGAAGTTCCTCCCCACGACGTTCCAGTGTGCCTGCTTGCCCTGCAGCGAGAGCTCGATCAGGTCGACGAGCACCGCCTGCAGGTTCGCGGCGAGCGTGGGCGAAGCGGTGAACCCCTTCTCCGCGTTCTGCTGCCGGGTGGTCTTGGCCCGCGTGCTCGCGCCGCTCTTCGCGCCGCCGGTCTTCTTCGTCTTGGTGTCTGCCATGGTGTGACCTCCTGCCGCGACCGTAGCCGCCCGCGCCTCGCCGGATCGAGGGGGTTGACACTCGCCGGGCTCACGGTCGAACGTGGCGGAGTCCCCCGGACGCAGAGAGAGGCGGAACCGTGACCAGCACCGAACAGAACGAGGGCCCCGAGATCGTGATCTCACCGATCAGCGACGCCGACGCGGGCGAGGTGCTGACCGTCCAGCGCGCGGCCTTCGTGTCGGAAGCGGCGATCTACGGCAGCGTGGACATGCCGCCGCTGACCCAGACGCTCGCGGAGCTGGAGGCCGAGCTGCGGTCCGAGTCCGGTTTCACGGCTCGCGTCGACGGACGGCTGGTCGGCGCGATCCGGTACGTCGAGAAGGACGACCTGCTGCTCATCGGGCGCATCGCCATCGCGCCCGACATGCAGGGCGAGGGCATCGGCCGGCGGTTGCTGGAGGCCGCCGAGCAGGCGTCGCGGGCACCGGTCGCCGAGCTGTTCACGGGGAGCCTCAGCGAGGCGAACATCCGGCTGTACGAGTCGTGCGGCTACGTCGAGCACGAGCGCGTGCCCGACGGGGACGGCACCGCGCAGGTGTTCCTGCGCAAGCGGCTGCGAGAGTAAACGCGAGGCTCGGATGACGCAAGGGGGTGGAGGCTCGCGGCGGTGACGGGGATCGTGGAAGCACGTGTCGCGACCGCGGCACGACCCGACCGGAAAGGAGAGCTTCGTGCTCACCCTCACCGACAACGCCACCGCCATCGTTTCGACCCTCGTGAGTCGACAGAACGACGCGCCGGACGCGGGTCTGCGGATCCACTCCGCCCCGGCTCAGGATGACGCAGGGGCGGCGCACCTCGCCGTCGCCGTGACGGCCGACCCGGAACCGGCGGATCAGGTCGTGGAGATCCAGGGGACGCGCCTGTTCCTCGATGACACGGCCGCGGCCGCTCTCGACGACAAGATCCTCGACGCGGGAGTGGACGACGAGGGCTCCGTGTCCTTCGCGGTGCTCCCGCAGGTCGCCTGACCCACGGATTCCGGATGCCGCGGCCGGCTCGGTCGCGGCATCCGTGCGTTCAGTCCCAGTCGAGGTACTCCTCGAGCACCACGGCGGTCTCGATCGGGTGCGTCATGGGGAAGAGGTGGCCGCCGCCGTCGATCCGCTTGATGCTCGCACGCTCGGGAGCGGCGGCCTGCAGGCGCTCGGCGTTCGTCTCCGGGGTGTCCGTGTCGTCGGTCCCCTGGATCAGCAGCACCGGGATCACCGGAGCCAGCGGAACCTCCACGTCCTCCACCCCCAGCAGCGCCAGCCCGTTCACCCGGTCGGGGTGCGCGACGGCGAAGGAGCGGGCGACCGTGCCTCCGAAGCCGTGTCCGCCGATCCAGGTGTCTTCGAGGCCCACGTGGTCGATCACGGCGAGCGCGTCCGCCACGCGGTCGTCGAGCGAGGCATCGGTGCCGTCCGCGCGGTGGCCGATGCGCAGCACGTGGAATCCGGCCTCCTCGGCGAGGTAGTGCCCCACGACACCGAGCACGTCGGCGGCCAGGTCGCGCTCCTGGATGAGCACCAGCTTGACGGGTCCGTCGCCCTCGTCCACGAAGGGGATGGCGCGGCCGTCTGGCTCGAAGATCTGGGTGTCGGTCATCGGCGTCGGTCTCCTCGTGCCGTCGGTGTCAGGAACGCAGGCGGTGGTCCACGCCGGGCTCCTGCGACCCGCGCCGCGGCCGAGACCGCCTGCGTCCAGCGTAGCCCGCCGGGGGCCGCGCCTCCTCCTCGCGACCCCCGGCGGAGTCATCGTGGGCGCCTCCGCCATGCGACCACCCTGGTCTGCACCACGGGGCGGGGACCAGGGGTTGACGGCGGGGGCGAGCACCGGCTATCCGCTCGCCGTCGCCCGAGGCGCGCGGGCCGCCGGCCGTCGTCTACCCGACCCGCCCGGCTCGGCGCAACTCCCTCGTGCCGGTGCAGACCCCGCGCTAGCGTCGCAGTTCCCGGTCCTCGGCAGAAGGAAACGCCATGCTCCACGTCGGCCCCGCCCCGCACCTCCCCGAACGGCCCCGCCGTCCGCGAGACGTCCGGACCGCACGGGCATGACGGCGGCGTTCCGCGTCGAACCGTGGTCGGTGAGCGTCACGGGAGTGGATGTCGAGCATCTGGCGCAGGAGGAGTCGGTGTTCGGACTCTCCAACGGGCACGTCGGCTGGCGCGGCAACCTCGACGAGGGCGACCCGCGCGGGGTCGCCGGCAGCTACCTCAACGGGGTCTTCGAGGACCATCCGATGCCGTACGCCGAGGACGGCTATGGTTATCCGGAGACCGGGCAGAGCGTGATCAACGTGCCCAACGGGCAGCTCATCCGTCTGCTCGTGGACGATGAGCCGTTCGATGTGGAGCACGGCACGGTGCACCGGCATGAGCGGCGCCTCGATCTGCGGGACGGGACGCTGCACCGCGAGCTGGAGTGGGAGTCGGCGGAGGGTCGGCGCGTGCAGGTCGCGTCCACCCGGCTCGTCTCGCTGCGACACCGCTCGCTCGCCGCTGTCCGGTATCGCGTGACGGCGCTGGAGTCCGTGGCCGTCACAGTCCTGTCGGAGGTGCTGGCGAACGAGCCGCTGCCGTCGCCGCACGCCGATCCCCGTGTGCAGGAGCTGCTCTCCCGCCCGCTCCAGGCCGTGGACTCCGCGGTGCTGGGGTCGCGCACCACGCTGCTGCACCGCACCAGGCGCAGCGGCATCCACGTGGCGGTGAGCGCGGACCACACCGTTTCCTCGACCGCCGCTACCGTGCCCACGGTCACGGTGGAGGCCGACCGCGACCTGGCGCGCACCCGCATCCATGTGGCGCTGGCGGCGGGCGAGGAGCTCGAGGTCGTGAAGTTCGTGGGCCACGAGTGGTCGGACTCGCTGACGCCCCAGACCCTTCGCGACCGCGCGGACGAGGCCGTCGAGGAGGCCGTGCGCCTCGGATGGGAGGCGGTGGCGACGGGACAGCGCGAGGCGCTCGATGCGTACTGGGAGTGCGGCGACGTGCGGGTCGATGGCGACCCCCGTCTGCAGCAGGCCGTGCGGTACGCGCTCTTCCAGGTGTTCCAGGCGGCGGCGCGTGCCGAGGTGCGCTCGGTGCCGGGCAAGGGGCTCACGGGCTCCGGGTACGAGGGGCACACGTTCTGGGACTTCGAGGCGTTCGTGCTCCCCGTGCTCACCTCGACCGCGCCCGACGCGGCCCTGCAGGCGCTGCGCTGGCGGTACGCGACGCTCGATCACGCCCGCGAACGCGCGCGCACTCTGCACCTGGACGGGGCGACCTTCGCCTGGCGCACGATCGACGGACGCGAGAGCTCCGGCTACTGGCCGGCCAGCACGGCGGCGTTCCACATCAACGCGGCGGTGGCCGGCGCCGTGATGCAGTACGTCAGGGCGACGGGAGACCGCGACTTCGAGCGCGACGCCGGCGCGGAGATCCTGATCGAGACCGCGAGACTGTGGCTGTCGCTCGGCCGCTGGGACGATGACGGCGGCTTCCATCTCGACGGGGTCACCGGCCCCGACGAGTACTCCGCGATCGTCGACGACAACACCTACACGAACCTGGCCGCACGGCGGAACCTGCGCGGTGCGGTGGCCGCGGCCCGACGCCACATCGAGGTCGCGGAGCGGCTCGGGGTCGACGACGCCGAGGTCTCGCGCTGGAACGACGCCGCTGACGCGATGACGGTGCCGTTCGACGAGCGGCGCCGCGTGCACGAGCAGTTCGCGGGGTCGACGCGGCATGCCGTCTGGGACTTCGACGCCACGCGACCCGAGCAGTACCCGCTGCACAGTCACTTCCCGTACTTCGACCTGTACCGCAAGCAGGTCGCGAAGCAGGCCGACCTGGTGCTCGCGCTGTACACGGAGCACGAGGAGTTCACGCGGGAGGAGAAGGCCAGGGCATTCGCGTACTACGAGGCCCTCACGGTGCGCGACTCCTCACTCTCAGCCATGGCGCAGGCGGTGATCGCGGCGGAGCTCTGGCACCTCGACCTCGCCGCGGCGTACCTCGCGGAGCTCGCCGCGCTCGACCTCGACGACCTCCACGGCAACACCGCCGAGGGACTCCACATCGCGGCGCTCGCGGGCATCTGGACCGGCGTCACCGCGGGCTACGGGGGCATGCGCGACAGCGACGCCGGCCTCTCGTTCCACCCCCGGCTCCCCCGCAACATCACGCGGCTCGGGTTCGGGGTGCGCCTGCACGGGTGCATCCTGCATGTCGACATCACGCCCGACGACACGACCTACCGCCTGAGCGCGGGCGACCCCGTCACGGTGCGGCACGCGGGCCGAGCGGTGCAGCTCACCGCGGGCGAGCCCGTGACCCTGCCCACGCCGCCACCGGAGTCCCCGCTCACCCCCGAGCCGTCGCAGCCGCGCTGGCGGGAGCCCGGAGAAGCGCGCGAGGACGGGTGAGCCCGCACGCACGACCTCGTGTCAGGCCGAGCGATCGTCGTCGCTGAGCTCGTCGAGCACGAGCTCGCCCCGGGCGTTCAGGCGCTCCATCATGCGCTCGAGCCGCGCCGGGTCGATCTTCGGCGGCGGCTCCTCGTCGAACTCCAGGACCAGCGGGATGCTCGGGTGCATCCACGCCGAGAGGCGCCCGGGATGCTTCTTCCCCGAGGGCCACGTCATCATGAAGCTCTCCTGACGGCGGAGCTTCGTCGAGATCACGATCTTCAGATGCACCAGGACGTCGTCGTCGACCTCGATCGGCGGCCGCGAGCTGTTGTACTCCAGCTTTCCCATGATCGAACTCTAAGCGTTCCCAGGAACACCGGCGACCACTTCCCGCGTCCGCGCCCCGGGCACTCGTGCTCCCGGACCTTTCAGCGGTCGGTGCGTCCCCGCGCACCGCTCCCTCGACGCCAGATCGCGGCACCTACCCGCGCCCGATCACCGCTGGGGCGCAGTCCGCAGTGATGGTCTATCGGGCCTGTGACAGCTCATTCGTCAGCGAGTCCTGGACGTAGGCCATCGCCTTTTGCGCGCCCGGGTCGGCGAACCTCTGCGCGAGTTCGGCCGGGGCAACGTCCTCGAACCGCTCGTGCAGCCACCACAGGTGCCCCTGGGGATCGCGCACTCGGGCCACCCGCTCGCCGAAGGCCAGTTCGGTCGGCTGAGTGACAACTCGACCGCCGGCCTCTACCGCGCGGTCGACAACGCCCTGGAGATCGGCGACGTAGATGCGCAGATGCGAGGGGGTGGCCGGCCACTCGGGACCCGCATCGAACATCATGATCACGGCATCACCGATCTCCACCTCGACGTGACCGATGCGCCCGTCGGGTCCGAGCATCCGTGAGCCGGGGGTCTCGTGCGCGTGAAACGTCGCTTCCAGGAATGCGATCTCGGCTTCGGTGTCGCTGCTGATCACCCACGGGTCCACCCGGGAGTAGCGCAGCGGGACGGTGACTTCCTGTTGGTTTCCGCTCATGGGGCGATCATCCCGGGGGCCACCGACAAACGGGCCGCCGCCGCAGGCGCGGCCCCGCGTGGATCCCCTACTGCGGGGATGCAGCTCCGCACGGTCCCCCCGGGCGCACGTCGAGATCCGCACTCACGTGAACGACGTGCGCGCTGTGCCGCGCGTCGCCATGCACGACACGGTGGTCGGAGATGATCCCGCCGTCGACGTGGACTCCCCGCGTCCGTCAGACGCGCGACGGCTTCCTCCAGTTGTTGAAGCGTAGCTCCACGACGTCGCCGTCACGGAACAACCTCTCCGCGCTGTCCGCACTAGGAAACCACTAGCTCCGTAGCTATCCGCACCCGAACGATCAAAAACGACGGCGCTTACGGACGGCTGTACACCAGGTAGTCGTAAAGACAAAGACATTTACCCCACTGAGCTGCTTGTAGAGCGTGCCCCTTCTCCACCTCCTCTCTCGTCTCGAGCAGGAACTTCTTGAGATCATCTGGGTCGATCTTGTCCAGGTCCATGTGCGCTGCGGCGAATAGGACCTCGTCTGTGCTCTTGGTCTCGATCAGGGTTTTGAAGTCGCCGGCTTCTTCGGCGTTTTCCAGTGCGCGCTTGACGTAGCTGCCCGGAGACCTTAGCGGCGAGGTCGCCGCCTCAACGCGGTCCCGCACGACCTTCGGGACAGTAACGTCAGCACGAATCTTCCCATCATCGTCGAGGAAGTCGGCACCGCGGAGGTAGCGATAAATCGGCGTATTGGCTCGGTTGCGAAGATGGCGGGGAAGCGCGCCCGTCACAATCGCTGTCATCGAGTCTTTGTCCTCGTATGGCAGGAAGGGTTGCAGGAGATCGGTCTGCAACTCTCTTCTTTCGATTCCAACGATCCCTTGCTGTGTGAGGCGGCTCTTGACGCCCACGCCGATCACCACGTCGACTTGGGAGGCGTCCACGTCCGCGTCGAGATCGGAGACATACAGGGTGCCCGTAGGGCTGCTCGTTTGCACGAGCTCGTAAACCTGTTCTTTAAGCTGACGCAGGAACTTGACCGGAAACCGACGTTTGAGGCTTCCGAGAGCAGCAAATAGCTCCTCGAAATCACGCACCGTCACACGAAGCATCGGAATGGCCATTCCATCGGCGGCAAAGGGACTCGAGATGAGAACGGGATCCCCAGCGTTCGGATCCCATTGCACGAAGATCAAACGATCCTGGAGCTTACTGAGATTCTCCGTCGTAAGTACGTGCGCAATATTCGTGAGCACGCGCTGCACATCAAGATCTGTCAAGGAGTATCCGATGAAGATGACCGGATGTTCTACGAAGGTTGTTAGCAGTTTTGCAGCGAGGTAGACGTTTCTCTCATCGAGCCGCGAATAGTCCTCAGCAGTGATAACGATCGACTCGGGATCGTCGCAACTTCCATGAATCTTGTAGATCTCCCCGACACCTTGGGGATCGTGGAATAGAAGCTCGTCCTGTCCCGAATAAACGGAGTATTCGTCGAAAAGCGTTTCTAAAAGCGGGTCGAAGTTGGTGGTGATAATCCCTTCAATCGTCGCTCGCTTGAGCAACTCAAGTTCGGCGTGCAGCGGCCCGCCCGTGGGAAGGCGCGAGGGTGCCTGTGCGAAATAGGATGCGATCTCGACCTTGAGCGGTGACGAGTGCCCGTTGGGACTCGGATGCGCGGCCCGGCTGTCCTCGTAGGCAGCATCGTCCCACCAGACATCGTGGAAGTCCGCGGCGATCAGGGACGCAATTTGCGGGTAATTGCCGCTCGCCTTTGAGTAGTAGCGCTCGTAGGGCTTGCCCGTGAGGTCCGCGAATCGACGAAGCAGATCACCCCAGTCGTCGGCATTGACATACCGACGTGAGAAGCCACTTCCAACGAACAGGAAGGGCGCAGCGGGAACACGGGACAAATGTGTAACGAGTTCGTCGGCAAACGTCATGGGCTCATCTTGGCAGGGAGCCGGACGAAACGATGACGGACCTGCGGTAACCACGCCGCGCAGTTGGACCCGCGACTTGGTTCGCCGGAAATTACGGGCAGAGAACCACTCGGCCAGCTGCATCGTGGTCACGCTTACGGCAGTGCAGGCAGCTAGTTGTTGAAGCGGAACTCCACGACGTCGCCGTCCTGCATGACGTAGTCCTTGCCCTCCAGCCGGGCCTTGCCCTTCGCGCGGGCCTCCTGCACGGAGCCGGTGGCGACGAGGTCGTCGAACGACACGATCTCGGCCTTGATGAAGCCCTTCTCGAAGTCGGTGTGGATCACGCCGGCGGCCTGCGGGGCCTTCCATCCCTTGCCGATCGTCCACGCCCGCGCTTCCTTCGGTCCGGCGGTGAGGTACGTCTGCAGCCCGAGCGTGTCGAAGCCGATGCGTGCGAGCTGGTCGAGGCCGGACTCCTCCTGGCCCGTCGAGGCGAGCAGCTCGGCCGCGTCCTCCGGGTCCAGGTCCTTCAGTTCCGACTCGATCTTGGCGTCGAGGAAGATCGCCTGCGCGGGCGCGACCAGTGCCGCGAGCTCCGCCTTGCGCACGTCGTCGGTGAGCACGGCTTCGTCGACGTTGAACACGAAGATGACCGGCTTGACGGTCAGCAGGCCGAGCTCGCGGATCGGCGCGAGGTCGAGGCCGCTCGTGGACAGCAGCACGCCGCGCTCCAGCGCGTCCTTCGCCGCCTGCGCCGCTTCGAGGACCGACGGGTCGATCTTCTTCCCGCGCACCTCCTTCTCGTACCGGGTGATCGCCTTCTCGACGGTCTGCAGATCGGCGAGCATGAGCTCGGCGTTGATGGTCTCCATGTCGGACGCCGGGTTCACCGCGCCGTCGACGTGCACCACGTCGTCGTCGGAGAAGCCGCGCACGACCTGGGCGATCGCGTCCGCCTCGCGGATGTTCGCGAGGAACTGGTTGCCGAGCCCCTCCCCCTCGCTGGCTCCGCGCACGATGCCCGCGATGTCGACGAACGACACGGCGGCGGGCAGGATGCGCTCGCTGCCGAAGATCTCGGCGAGCTTCTCGAGCCGCGGGTCGGGCAGGTTCACCACGCCGACGTTCGGCTCGATCGTCGCGAACGGGTAGTTCGCCGCGAGCACGTCGTTCTTGGTGAGAGCGTTGAAGAGGGTGGACTTGCCGACGTTGGGCAGGCCGACGATACCGATAGTGAGAGCCACGGGGTACGAGTCTACCTGGGGGCCATGATGCTGCCGCGCGGGCTCAGTCGCGCACGGCGCGGAACGCCCTCGTCACGTACGGCAGCTCGATCGTGGCGTCGTCGTGCAGCCCCAGCTCGTCGAACAGGGCGTCCATGTCGCGCCGGATACGCGCCTTCTCCGCGTCGTCGGCCGTGATGACGTAGCTGCGCGACGACGCCATGCGGTGCATCACCTCGCGCGTCACCGGACGCACCCACTCCCAGCGCTCCTGCTCCAGCCCGCCGAACGGCGCGGCCACCACGGGGTCGCCTGCGGCGAGCATGATCTCGGCGTTGCTGCCGTGCATGATGTCGGTCAGGCGACGCACCCAGTCCACACGCTCGTCGCGCAGGTTCCAGACCAGCCCGAGCACCCCGCCGGGGCGCACGACGCGGCCGATCTCCGCGGAGGCCACGACCGGATCGACCCAGTGCCATGCCTGGCCCAGCACCACCGCGTCGACGCTCGCGTCGGGCAGCGGGAGGCGCTCGGCCGTGCCGACGAAAGTGGGCACTCCGGGCACCGCGTCGCGCAGGGCGGCGAGCATCGCGGGATCCGGATCCACCGCGACGACCTCCGTGCCCTCCCCCGCGACGAGGGCACGGGTGAGCTTGCCGGTGCCCGCGCCGACGTCGGCGATACGGCGGGCTCCTGCCGGCGCGCGGTCGAGCATCCACGCGACCGCCTCGAACGGGTACTCGGGGCGACCGACCTCGTAGCTGCCCGCCTGGCCGCCGAAGGAGGTCGCCTGCTCGTCGCTCATGTGGCCAGCCTACGGCGAGTCTGCGACCCGACGTCGGAGGCCCGGGAGAGAGTGAAGACGTGCCACTGGACTTCACTGCGATCGACTTCGAGACCGCGAACTCCAGCCCGGCCTCCGCCTGCGCCGTCGGACTCGTCCGCGTGCGCGGCGGCGAGGTCGTCGCCACCGCGGGCTGGCTCATCCAGCCGCCGCCCGGTCACGACGAGTTCATGGAGTGGAACGTCCGCATCCACGGCATCCGGCCGGAGCACGTCGCGACGGCCTCCTCCTGGGCGGATCAGTTCGACCGTCTGTGCGCCTTCGCCGGTGCCGACGTGCTCGTGGCGCACAACGCCGGATTCGACCTCAACGTGCTGCGCCGTGCGGCGGAGGCCACGGGTCAGATCTGCCCGCCCTACCGCTCGCTGTGCAGCCTGCAGGTGGCCCGCAAGACCTACCAGCTCGACTCGTACCGGCTCCCGCTCGCCGCGGCCGCCGCCGGGTACGACGAGTTCTCCCATCACGATGCCCTCGCCGACGCCCGCGCATGCGCGCACATCGTGGTCGATGCCGCTCGGCGCGCCGCGGCCGCCGACGTCTTCGCCCTCGCCGACGCCCTGAGCCTGCGGGTGACCGAGCCCGCCCTCCCCGCCCTGGAGCGCGCGGTCGCCTGAGACCGCTCAGCGGTGCCTCCCGGCGAATGTCCGACCCCGGGGGCACGATGGGCCCATGGATGCGCTGACGATCGTTCTGCTCCTCGTGGCCGTGGCCGCGGGCGTCGCCCTGGGCTGGTTCCTGCGCGCGAGTCGGGGCGCCGCCGAGCTCGCCCGTGCCGAGGCCGAGCTCGCGGCCGCCCGTGACGACCGCGACCGGCAGTACGACCTGTATCGCGACGCGGTCGAGCACGGCCGCGCGGAGCAGCGCGCCGAGGCCCTGCGTGTGCAGCAGCAGAACGCCGTGCTGCAGGCGCTCGCCCCGGTGCGCGAGAGTCTGCAGCAGATGCAGTCCAAGGTCGCGGCCATCGAGCACGAGCGGCACGAGCAGTTCGGCACCCTCGCGGAGCAGCTGCGGCGTGCGCAGGAGTCCGACGAGGCCCTGCGCGCGACCACGGAGTCGCTCGCCGGAGCGCTGAAGTCGACCGCGACGCGCGGGGTGTGGGGCGAAGCACAGCTGCGCCGGGTGGTGGAGGCCGCCGGGCTCACGCGCCACGTCGACTTCGATCTGCAGACCACGATCTCCTCGGACCGCGGGCAGGGGCGCCCCGACATGGTCGTGCGGCTCGCCGGCGGCACGTCGATCGCGGTCGACGCGAAGGTTCCGCTCGACGCCTACCTCGAGGCCTCGGCGCTGCCCGTTGGCGACGCGCACGAGGCGCAGCGTCGCGCACACCTCCAGAAGCACGTGAAGGCCGTGCGCGCACACGTCGACGCCCTGGCGAAGAAGGCGTACTGGTCGGGCCTCGACGCGAGTCCCGAGTTCGTGATCTGCTTCCTGCCGAGCGAGTCGCTGCTGGCGACGGCCATCGACGAAGACCCGACGCTGCTCGACTACGCCTTCAGCCGCCGTGTGGCCCTCGCCTCCCCCGTCAACCTGTGGGCCGTGCTGAAGACCGTCGCCTACACGTGGACGCAGCAGGAGGTGTCGACCGAAGCACGTCGTCTGCTGACCCTGGGCACGCAGCTCTACGAGCGCCTCGGCACGCTCGCCGGTCATGCCGACGATCTGCGCCGTGCGCTCGAGCGCACGGTCGACAGCTACAACCGGTTCGCGGGGTCCCTCGAGTCGCGTGTGCTCGTGACGGCGCGGCAGTTCCCCGGAGTGGACGCGTCCGCGCTCAGCGCTCCGCCCGTCGTCACAGCCGACGGTCGTCGCTTCACCGCGGCGGAGCTGATCGGCACCGGTGGGGCCGGGCCGACCGTCGATGCCGCGCCGACCTCCGAAGCCGCGGCGGCGGTCGAACCCGCATCCACGGCCGTGCCGGTGGACAGCGGCGTGTCACGCACGGCCTCCGGAGCAGCGGAGCCCGCGGCAGCGCCGGGCGAGACCCCGGACCTCCTGGACGGCCTCAGGGCCGACGTCGGCGAGGTGCGACGACGCCTGGATGAGGCGCAGACGTCCCGCCACGAATGAGCCGGAACGGCCAGGACGAGGACGCGTCAGGCGACGCCGGGCACGCCGCTGAGCAGCAGGATGACGAGGCCGCTTGTGGCGAGGAAGGCGCCGATCATCCACCAGGCGCTGATCTCGTGGCCCTCGTCACGTCGAACGCGGAACAGCACGTCGGCCCGACGAGCCGGGTCGACCTGCGGTTTCGCGGGGGCGGCCGGTGTGGTCACGGCGGCCTCGGCATCGGCGCTCACCCGGAGGATGCGTCCCGTGTTGGTGGTGATGATCTTGGTCGGTGCGGCGCTGGTCGAGCCACTCGTGTGCTGCGTTGTCATGCGTTCGCCCTCCTGTGCCTGCGGTGCCTGGCGGCTCCGTCGACGGCGACAAACCCAGTGACAATTGTGACACGACGCCTCGCGCGACCGGTGCCACGGTTCGCGCGCGCCGGTACCGGCTCGATAACGATGGCGTCGCCCGAGACGGGCAGCCTTCGAGCTCGGAGCAGTCGATCAGCCGCGGAAGGAAGTGGTCACAGCCACTTCGACACGAGGTGCTCCGAGGCGATGCGGCGCAGTGTTCCCGAGGCCCCGCGCAGCACGACGCTCTCGGTGTAGACGTAACCGCGCTCCCGGCGCACCCCCGCCACGAGCTGTCCGTCGGTGACGCCCGTCGCCACGAAGATCGTGTTGTTGCCGCGCACGAGGTCGTCCGCCTCGTACACCCTGTCCATGTCGAGTCCCGCGTCGATCCCGCGCTGGCGCTCGTCGTCGTCCCGCGGCCAGAGCCGCCCCTGGATGTGACCGCCGAGGGCCTTGATGGCGCACGCGGTGACGATGCCCTCGGGGCTCCCGCCCACGCCCACGCACATGTCGGTGCGCGCATCGTGGCGGGCCGCGTTGATCCCGCCGGCCACATCGCCGTCGCTCATCAGCCGGGTGCCGGCGCCCGCGTCGCGGATGTCCTGGATCAGCTGCTCGTGCCGTGGACGGTTCAGCACCGACACCACGATCTCGTCGACCGGCTTGTCGAGCGCGCCCGCGAGCCGGCGGATGTTCTCGCCGATCGGGAGCCGGATGTCGACCACGCCCACGCCCGCCGGTCCCGTCACGAGCTTGTCCATGTAGAAGACGCTGGACGCGTCGAGCATCGTGTCGCGGTCGGACACCGCGATCACGGAGAGGGCGTTCTGTCGTCCGGCGGCCGTGAGGGACGTGCCGTCGATGGGGTCGACCGCGATGTCGCACAGCGGGCCCTGCCCGGTACCGACGACCTCGCCGTTGAACAGCATCGGGGCGTTGTCCTTCTCCCCCTCGCCGATCACCACGCGGCCCTGGAAGTCGACCGTGCCGAGGAACGCGCGCATCGCGTCGACCGCGGCACCGTCGGCCGCCTCCTTCGCGCCGCGACCGATGAAGGGCACGGCGCGGATCGCTGCCGCCTCCGTCGCGCGGACGAGCTCCATCGCCAGGTTGCGGTCGGGACGGAGCGGGCTCAAGTCGGCAGTCAGACTCACCATGCGGCCAGCCTAGCTACGTGGGCGCGCGAACAGCCCTCCTTTCCGCCGGTATCTCGCGAAGGAATCGCACTTCTTAACAGCACGGCAGATCGTGCCCCGCCGAACGCTCCGCTCGCCTGCACGAGCCGGACAGGCGCCCCGATAGAGTGGCACCTGTCCCGGCTTCACCTACCGCAGGAGTTCTCATGCCCGTCGCCACCCCGGATCAGTACGCCGAAATGCTCGACCGCGCGAAGGCCGGCGGCTTCGCATACCCCGCGTTCAACGTGTCCAGCTCGCAGACCATCAACGCCGTCCTGCAGGGACTCACCGAGGCCGGCTCCGACGGCATCATCCAGGTCACCACGGGCGGCGCCGACTACTTCGCCGGTCACACGGTGAAGGCCCGCGCGACCGGCGCCCTCGCCTTCGCGCGCTACGCCACCGAGGTCGCCAAGAACTACCCGGTCACCGTCGCGCTGCACACCGACCACTGCCCGAAGGACGCCCTCGCCGGCTTCGTCGAGCCGCTGATCGCCGCCTCCGAGGAAGAGGTCAAGGCCGGCCGCAACCCGATCTTCCAGTCGCACATGTGGGACGGCTCGGCCGTGCCGCTGGCGGAGAACATCGAGATCGCCAAGGAGCTCCTTCCCCGGATGAAGGCGATCAACGCGATCCTCGAGGTCGAGATCGGCGTCGTCGGCGGCGAGGAGGACGGCGTCGCGCACGAGGGCTCGAACGAGGCGCTCTACACGACGTTCGGCGATGTCGACCAGGCCGTGCAGGCGCTGGGCCTCGGCGAGCAGGGCCGCTACATCGCCGCGCTCACGTTCGGCAACGTGCACGGCGTGTACAAGCCCGGCGGCGTGAAGCTGCGCCCCGAGCTGCTGGGCGAGATCCAGGCCGAGGTCGCCGCGAAGTACAACACCGGACCCAAGCCGCTCGACCTCGTCTTCCACGGCGGATCCGGCTCGACCGACGAGGAGATCGCGCTCGCGGTCGCCAACGGCGTCGTCAAGATGAACATCGACACCGACACCCAGTACGCCTACACCCGCGCGATCGCGGACTACATGTTCAAGAACTACGACGGCGTGCTGAAGGTCGACGGCGAGGTCGGCAACAAGAAGCAGTACGACCCCCGCGCCTGGGGCAAGATCGCCGAGTCGGCGATGGCCGCTCGCGTGGTCGAGTCGACGCGTCAGCTCGGTTCGCACGGTCAGTCGAAGAGCTGATCGCAGGATCACGAACGAAGGGGCCCGGCACTGTGCCGGGCCCCTTCTCGTTCACGGGAGATCAGCGGACGGTGCCGGCCGTCTGCTCCAGGTAGGCGAGGAAGGCCGGGTCGTTCATCATCGGCACGGCGAGGCACAGCGACACCACGATCACCGTCACGATCGCGCCGACGACCGGCAGCCACCACGTCAGGCGACCACGGCGGAGGCGCCGGATCGACAGCGCCGCCGTGATGCACCAGCCCAGGACCAGCACGATCGCCGCGATCGTCCCCCAGGGACGACCCATGGCGTAGTTGGTGAACTCCCCCTCGATCCCGAGGATCGACATGGTCTCGTTCATGACGCGGCCGATATCGAGGTAGGACAGTCCGGTCACCACGACGTTCACGAGGCCGTAGGCGAGCAGCGCGATGGTCACGATCCGGTCGACGGGCCGGCGGCGCGGGGCGTCCACCGCCGGGGCCGGCGCGTGTGCCGGGGCGGGGAACGCCGGAGCCGTGGGCGCCGGCACGGCCTCGTCGATGAGCGGCAGACCGCGGGCCAGGCGCTGCTCCTCCGGCGTCGCGATCTCACCGTAGCGCGGGCGCTGATCTGTCATGCCGCCATGCTAACGCGCGTGTCTCCGACCGGCTCCCAGCCGAAGACCTCCGGAGACGGTGGCGGCCCCGGAGAAGTGGGGACTCCTCGGGGGCCGCGGGAGAGGAGCACTGGGGACGCTCCTCATCCAGGTCGGTCGCCGGCGCTGGGGACGCCTCTGGCGATCGGCAGCGCTCTGTATCGCGCTGCTTCTTCCATGGTAGGAACCCGCGGCCGGAAGAACCAGGGGTCGGAATTCAGATAGTGAACTCGTCGCCCTGCCCGCTGCCGAGCGCGTCGGCCCCGAGCTGCAGCGACAGGTTGCGGGCGGAGCGCTGCAGGCGGGAGACGAGCCGGCGATCCACCACCGCCTGGTCCGCCGGCAGCGAGATCGCGAGCGAGGCCGTCACCCCGGGGGCGATCACCGGCACCGCCACGCACGTCGCGCCGATCGCGTACTCCTCCTGGTCGACAGCCCAGCCCGGCGACTGCTCCAGCTGGGTGAGCAGCGTCCGCCGGTCGCTGATGGTCCGCGGGGTGAGCTCCTCCAGGCGGTGACGCGACAGGTAGTCGCGACGCTCCTCGTCGGGCAGCTCGGCCAGGATCTGCTTGCCGAGGGCCGTGGCATGCGCGCTGGAGTGCAGCCCGACCCACAGCTCGACCCGGGGGTTGCGTTCCGCGTCGACGATGTCCACGAGATGCAGCTCGCCGTCCGCGAAGCGCGAGAGATAGGCCGTCGCGCCGAGGTCCTCGGTGACCGCCCGGAGCGCTGCGCGCACACGGGCCAGGAACACGCCGCGCGAGTCGCCCTGCTGCTGGAACGCCGGAAACCGGGTGCCGAGCACGAGGCCGTCGGGCTCCGCGCTCAGGTAGCCCTCGTGCACGAGCGTACGCACCAGGTTGTACGTGGTGCCGGGAGTGAGACCCGTGATCGCGGCGAGCATCTTGGGCGGCAGCGGTCGCGGGGAGTTCGCGACGATGTCGACGAGGCGGAGCGCGCGCTGCACCGACCCGATGAGGGTCGGCTCCGCCTCCGCCGCGCTCAACGCTACGCGCCTCCTCCGGCGGAGGCACGGCCTCCGAGGGCGCGGGCGTCGCGCTGGCCGGACGGGTCCTGACGCAGCTCCTTCGGCAGGGAGAACATGAGGTCCTCCTCCGCGGTGCGCACCTCCTCGACGTCGCGGTACCCCGCGTCGCCGATCGCGTCGAGCACCTCGCGCACCAGCACCTCCGGCACCGAGGCGCCGCTGGTGACGCCGACGGTCTCGACACCGTCGAGCCACTCCTGCTGGATCTCCTCGGCGTAGTCGACCCGGTACGCCGCCTTCGCCCCGTACTCGAGCGCGACCTCGACCAGGCGCACGCTGTTGGAGGAGTTGGCCGATCCGACCACGATCACCAGATCCGCGCCCGCCGCGACCTTCTTGATCGCGACCTGGCGGTTCTGGGTGGCGTAGCAGATGTCATCGGACGGCGGGTTGTGCAGCTCGGGGAAGCGGGTGCGCAGACGATTGACGGTCTCCATCGTCTCGTCGACCGAGAGTGTCGTCTGCGACAGCCACACCACCTTCGACGGGTCCTTCACCTGGACGGTGTCGGCCTCCTCGGGAGAGTTGACGACCGTGACGTGGTCGGGGGCCTCACCCGCGGTGCCCTCCACCTCCTCGTGCCCGTCGTGCCCGATCAGGAGGATCTCGAAGTCGTCGCGCGCGAACCGCACCGCCTCGCGGTGCACCTTCGTCACGAGCGGACAGGTCGCGTCGATCGCGTGCAGTCCCCGGTCGGACGCGGCATTCACCACGGCGGGAGAGACCCCGTGCGCGCTGAAGACGACGTGGGCTCCCTCGGGCACCTCGTCGACCTCCTCGACGAAGATCGCCCCCTTCGCCTCGAGCTCGGTGACGACGTGGATGTTGTGCACGATCTGCTTGCGCACATAAACCGGGGCGCCGTAGCGCTCGAGGGCCTTCTCCACCGCCACCACAGCGCGATCCACGCCGGCACAGTATCCGCGCGGCGCGGCGAGCAGCACGCGCTTGCGTCCTGGCACCGGGTTATCCTGAAGCCGCCCTGCCGCCGCACGCACGCGAGGAAGGCGGGGGACGGGAAGATGCACGGCTGTCGAGGTCACACCGGAATTCTATCGCCGTACAGCTGTGCGAGGCCGGGGAGAGCCCGGGCGGGAACGGGAGCAAATGACAGTCTTCGAAGCGACGACCGGACCGGGTGAGACCCCGCCCGCCGACGCCGTCGCCCCGCGTGACTCCACCGCACAGGCGCCCACCTCCGTCGCCCGGCTCAACGCCACCATCCGCGACTTCGTCGCCCGCTGGAACACGGTGTGGGTCGAGGGCGAAATCACGTCGTGGAACGTGCGCGCCGGGAACGTGTTCGCCCGGCTGAAGGACACGCGCTCCGACGCGCAGATCTCGATCCGGATCTGGTCGAGCGTGCGCGGGCGCATCCCTGCCGATCTCGGCGTCGGCGACCACGTGGTCGCGGCGGTCAAGGCGGACTACTTCGTGAAGTCGGGCGACTTCAGCTTCGCGGTCTCGGCCATGAAGCACGTCGGCCTCGGCGATCAGCTCGAGCGCCTGGAGAAGCTGCGCGTGCAGCTGCGGCAGGAGGGGCTCTTCGACGCCGGCCGAAAGCTGCGCCTCCCCTTCCTCCCGCACGTGATCGGACTCATCACGGGCGAGCGCTCCGACGCCGAGAAGGACGTGCACCGCAACGCCGAGCTGCGGTGGCCGCAGGTGCGCTTCCGCACCGAGTACGCGGCCGTCCAGGGCGACCGCTGCGTGCCCGACACCCTGGCCGCACTCGCCCGGCTCGACGCCGACCCCGACGTGGACGTGATCATCATCGCCCGCGGCGGCGGCGACCCCCAGACGCTCCTGGGCTTCAGCGACGAGCGGCTGGTGCGCGCGGTCGCGGCCGCGCGCACCCCGGTCGTCAGCGCCATCGGGCACGAGAACGACCATCCGCTCCTCGACGACGTTGCCGACCTCCGTGCCTCCACCCCGACGGACGCCGCCAAGCGCGTGGTGCCCGACGTCGGCGAGCAGCGCGCGCTGATCGCCCAGCTCCGGTCGCGCGCGACCACGCGGGTCACGCAGCGCCTCACCCACGACATCGCTCAGCTCGAGCAGCTGCGGTCGCGACCGGTCCTGCGCTCGCCCGATCCGATCATCGACACCCGCGCGCAGGAGTCCTGGCTGCTGGTGTCGCGCGGACGCGATGCCGTGCAGCGTCAGCTCGACGACGCCGGCCGTCGCACCAGCGAGCTGCGGGCGTCGCTGCGTGCCCTCTCCCCCGCCGCGACCCTCGCCCGCGGCTATGCGATCGCGCACCTCGACGGGGGCGTGATCCTGCGGGATGCGGCGGACGCCCCGGCCGGTAGCGCCCTGACGATCACGGTCGACCGCGGGTCGGTCGCCGCGCGCTCGGAGGGCGAGATCGCGGAAGGCGCCTGAACCGGGCGCGTCCGTGCCACGACGTAGGATGGAGGAGTGAGCGCGCTGAACGACATCCCTGTGGACACGCTGTCGTTCGAGGCCGCCCGGGACGAGCTCGTCCGCGTGGTCGCCGAGCTGGAGCAGGGCGCTCCGACCCTCGAGCAGTCGCTGGCGCTGTGGGAACGTGGAGAAGCGCTCGCCGCCCGCTGCGAGGAATGGCTGCTGGGCGCCAAGCGCCGCCTGGAAGCGGCACGCGCCGCCGCCGGTGACGCCGAGACGGACGGGGCGTCATGAGCAAGGGCCCCGCCATCAACGCCGACCTCGGCCGTCCGGAGACGGCGGAGGAGACCGCGGCCCGCAAGGCCGCATCCAGCAAGGCGTATCGATCCAGCCAGACCGTCCGCAACCTGGTCGCCGCGCTCCTGGTGACCCTCGCGGTCGTGCTCGTCATCGTGCTCGTGGTCCCGCGCGGCGAGCCGGTGGCGCAGAAGCCCATCGACGTCGCGGGCATCGCCGCCGATGTCGAGTCGTCCATGGGCGGGCCCGTGATCGTGCCGGAGACCGGGAAGTTCTGGCGCGTCAACGCCGCGGAGCTGCAGAGCGGAGCCACGGTCGTCTGGGAGGTCACGCTCGCCCCCGCGGCCCAGGACGAGCGCGGGTTCATCAAGCTCGCGCAGGCCTTCGACGCCGATGCCTCGTGGGCACCGCAGCGCCTGAACGGCATCGCCCCCACCGACACGATCCGCATCGGCGGGCTGGAGTGGGACGTGTACAAGCCGGGGAACGCCGGCGCCGACGCCAACGTCTCGTACGCCATCGGCACGCAGGCCGGCGACGACTACGTGCTCCTCTACGGCTCCCGCTCGGCGGACTCGACCGCCGAGCTCGCCGAGTCGCTCGTCCCTCAGATCCGCACCGTCACGGAGGCCCGATGACCCACCCGCTCACTCCTTCCGCCGCCTGGACGCAGATGCAGGAAGGCAACCGCCGCTTCGTCCGCGACGAGCCGCAGCACCCGAACCAGAACGTCGCCCGCCGCAAAGACCTGACCGCCGCCCAGCACCCGGTCGCCACGCTCTTCGGATGCGCCGACTCCCGCCTCGCGGCGGAGATCATCTTCGACCTGGGCCTCGGCGACCTGTTCGTGGTGCGCAACGCCGGTCAGGTGATGGGCGAGTCGATCGTCGCGAGCCTGGAGTACGCGGTCGCGGTGCTGGAGGTGCCGCTCATCGTGGTGCTCGCGCACGACTCGTGCGGCGCGGTGCGAGCCGCGATCGACGGCACCGCGATCGACGCGGCACCGCTCCCCCCGCACATCTGGAAGCTGATCGCGCCGATCGTGCCCGCCGCCCGCAAGGTGCTGGCGGAGAGCGGGGGCGCCACGGTCGCCGACATCGACGCCGAGCTGGTCGGCCGCGAGCACCTGCGCAACACGGTGCACGACCTGCTGCAGTCGTCGGAGATCATCAGCAACGCCGTCGCCGAGGGCCGCCTCGGGATCGTCGGCGCGAACTACCGTCTGGCCGAGGGCGAGGCTGTGCCCGTCATCACGGTCGGGATCGACACCGAGGGGACCGTCCCCGCAACCAAGGAGGGTTCGGAATGACCGACGCCAACCAGCTCAGCGGCGCGAACGAGCAGGGCTACCGCATCGAACACGACACGATGGGTGAGGTGCGTGTGCCCGTGAACGCGCTCTACGGTGCGCAGACGCAGCGCGCCGTGGAGAACTTCCCGATCTCCGGCAAAGGCCTGGAGTCGGCGCAGATCGCCGCGCTCGCGCGCATCAAGAAGGCGGCGGCGCTGGCGAACAAGGAACTCGGCACGCTCGACGGTGCTATCGCCGACGCGATCGCCCAGGCCGCCGACCAGGTGGCGTCCGGCTCCCACGACGGCGAGTTCCCGGTCGACACGTACCAGACCGGCTCCGGCACGTCCTCGAACATGAACATGAACGAGGTGCTGGCCACGCTCGCCACGCGCATCCTCGGCGCGACGGTGCACCCGAACGACCACGTCAACGCCTCGCAGTCGTCGAACGACGTGTTCCCCACCTCCGTGCACATCGCGGTCACGCAGGCCCTGATCGACACGCTGATCCCCGCGCTCGACCACCTCGCCGTCGCGCTGGAGGCCAAGGCCGAGCTGTGGAAGGACGCGGTCAAGTCCGGCCGCACGCACCTCATGGATGCGACGCCGGTCACCCTCGGACAGGAGTTCGGCGGCTACGCCCGTCAGATCCGCCTGGGCATCGAGCGCGTGCAGTCCGCCCTCCCCCGCGTGGCCGAGGTCCCGCTGGGCGGCACGGCCGTCGGCACCGGCATCAACACGCCGCTCGGGTTCCCGCAGAAGGTCATCGAGCTGCTCGCCGCCGAGACCGAGCTGCCCATCACCGAGGCCAAGGACCACTTCGAGGCGCAGGCCAACCGCGACGGCCTGGTCGAAGCCTCCGGTGCGCTGCGCACGATCGCGGTGTCGCTCACCAAGATCAACAACGACCTCCGGTGGATGGGCTCCGGCCCCAACACGGGTCTGGGCGAGCTGCACATCCCCGATCTGCAGCCGGGCTCCTCGATCATGCCGGGCAAGGTCAACCCGGTCGTTCCCGAGGCCGTGCTGATGGTGTGCGCCCGTGTCATCGGCAACGACGCGACCGTGGCGTGGGCCGGTGCGTCCGGCGCATTCGAGCTGAACGTGGCGATCCCGGTCATGGGCACCGCCCTGCTCGAGTCGATCCGCCTCCTTGCGAACGCCTCGCGCGTGCTGGCCGACAAGACGATCGACGGCCTGCAGGCGAACCTCGACCGTGCCGCCGCGTTCGCGGGCATGAGCCCGTCGATCGTGACGCCGCTGAACAAGCTGATCGGCTACGAGGCCGCCGCGAAGATCGCGAAGCACTCTGTCGCGAAGGGCATCACGGTGCGCGACGCGGTGATCGACCTGGGCTACGTCGAGCGCGGCGACCTGACGCTGGAGCAGCTGGACGAGAAGCTCGACCTGCTGTCGATGACGCACCCCGGATGATCACCGGTCGCTGAGACGACGGATGCCGCGAGGACCTGGTCCCCGCGGCATCCGCTTTTTCCCGGCCTCGTCAGCTGAGCTCTCCGCCCTCCAGGAGTTCGGTGACGAGGGCCGCGATCGCGGAACGCTCCGAGCGGGTGAGGGTCACATGGCCGAAGAGGTCGTGTCCCTTGAGCGTCTCGATCACGCTGGCGATGCCGTCGTGGCGTCCGACGCGCAGGTTGTCGCGCTGACCGACGTCGTGCGTGAGGATGACGCGGGAGTTCTGGCCCATGCGGCTGAGCACCGTGAGCAGCACATTGCGCTCGAGGGACTGCGCCTCGTCGACGATCACGAACGCGTCGTGCAGCGAGCGTCCGCGGATGTGGGTGAGCGGCAGCACCTCGAGCATCCCCCGCTCGACGACCTCGTCGATCACGTTGCCCGAGACGACCGATCCGAGGGTGTCGTACACCGCCTGACCCCAGGGGTTCATCTTCTCGCCCTGATCCCCGGGGAGGTACCCGAGCTCCTGGCCGCCCACGGCGAACAGCGGCCGGAAGACGATGATCTTCTTCTGCTGCTGCCGCTCGAGCACCGCTTCCAGTCCGGCGCACAGGGCGAGGGCCGACTTGCCCGTTCCGGCGCGACCCCCGAGCGACACGATGCCCACCTCGGGGTCGAGCAGCAGGTCGATGGCGATGCGCTGTTCGGCCGAGCGGCCGTGCATCCCGAAGATGTCGCGGTCGCCGCGCACCAGCCGGAACTCGCCGTCGCCGGTGACGCGCCCGAGCGCCGATCCGCGCTCCGAGTGGATGATGAGACCCGTGTTGACGGGGAGCCCGTTGACGTCTTCGCTGATCCCGACCTCGCTCTCATAGAGGTCGCTGATGTCGTCGCCGGACAGGTCGAGGCTCGCGATGCCGGTCCACCCGGAGTCCACGGCCTGCTCGGCGAGGTACTCCTCGGCGCGCAGGCCGAGCGACGCGGCCTTGACCCGCATCGGGAGGTCCTTCGAGACGATCGTGACGTCCTGTCCGTCCTGTGCGAGGTGCATGGCGACGGAGAGGATGCGGCTGTCGTTGTCGCTCAGGCGGATGCCGACGGGCAGCACGGAGAGGTCGGTGTTACCGAGGTCGACGCGGAGCGTGCCACCCTCGCCGACCTCGACCGGGAAGTCCAGACGCCCGTGCTCGACCCGGAGGTCGTCCAGGTGACGGAGCGCCTGGCGGGCGAAGTAGCCGATCTCGGGGTCGTGCCGCTTGCCCTCGAGCTCGCTGATGACCACGACGGGCAGCACGATCGAGTGCTCCGCGAATCGGAAGAATGCCTGCGGATCGCTCAGCAAGACCGACGTGTCGAGCACGTAGGTGCGCAGGTCCTGATCGGGCTGCGCGGCCGAGGTGCTTCTCGAGGACTGACGGGTGGACTGCTGCGCGGTGCTGGCGGTGTGCTGCGCTGAACGTGTGGTCACGACCCACTCCCGACCCGGGGATTCCCGGCTATGCGAACGAGTCGACCAGGGGGTCACGAGTCGCGAACCTGGAGGCCGACCCGACCGGGCGCCTTGCCCGATGCCTTGACCGTACGACCGCTCCCCGGATTAACACGGGCTCGACACGCCAGCGAATATTAAGAGCCGATGAACGTCGTCTGGCCGAACGCCTGCAGGGTCTCGTCCAGCAGGCGGAGCGTCTCGGCGTCGGTCCCGGCGTGGGGCGCGATCCGGATCGACGATCCGCGGGCGGTCACGACGATGCCGGCGTTCGCGAGGGCGGCGGCGAGTCGCGCGGGCTCCTCGGGCGCGAGGGCCACGATGCCGGCGCGGTGCTCACGTTCGCGCGGCGACACGACCTCGATGCCGTGTCGGTCCGCGATCTCGATCACGGTGTCGACGTGCTCCGCGAGCCGCGACTCGATCGCCGCGACCCCGGCGTCGCGCACGTCGCGTGCTCCGATCGCGAGGCGCCCTGCAGCCAGGGTGTCGGGCACGCTGACGGTGTAGGCGCGCGCGGACTCGGCGGGACCGGGGAGCGCGTCGACCACCAGCCCGGTCGCCGTTGTGCCGGTGATACCGGAGAGGACCGGGGTGATGCGCTCTCTGGCGCGCGGAGAGAACCAGGCGAAGCCACTCCCCCTGGCCGCTCTGAGCCACTTGTAGCCGTGGCCGATCACCACGTCGGCTGCGGTGTAGTCCACGTCGACGATGCCGAACGACTGGACCGCATCCACGATCAGCAGCCGGTCGGGCCCGAGCACGTCGCGCAGCGCCGCGAGGTCGACCCGGTACCCCGTCCGGAAGTCGACGTGGCTGACGACCAGCGCGGTGACCTCGTCGTCCAGCGCCGCGGCCGCGGCCTCCGGTGAGACCCGGCCGTCGGCGGGTGTGATCCACCGCGGCGTCAGGGCCCGGTCCGACGCGGCCGATGCGCGCTCCAGCGTGAGGCTGACGCTCGGGAACTCCGCGGTGGACGCGACGACGGTGCCGGTGAGGCCGTACAGCGCGTGCTGCAGCCCGTGCGTGGAGGATGGCTGCAGGGTGACGTCCGCGGCGTCCGCTCCCAGCAGCTCCGCGACCGTCTCCTGCGCCTGGCCGATGCGCTCCGCGACGAGCGCGAGGGACGACGGTCGCCCGCTCGCGAGGAGATCCGCGTCCGCGAACACCTCCTCGCGCACCGAGGGCGAGAGGGGTCCGAAGGCCGCCCAGTTCAGGTAGCCGGGTTCGGTGTCGAACGTGCCGACGTAGTCCTCGAGTGCGCTCACGTCGTCATTGTGGCACGGTGCGGTGCCACGGCCTCAGCGACCGAAGCGGCGGTCGCGGTCGGCATAGTCGCGAATCGCGCGGAGGAAGTCGACCTGGCGCAGATCGGGGCCGAGCGCCTCCACGAAGTAGAACTCGCTGTGCGCGCTCTGCCACAGCAGGAAGTCGCTCAGGCGCTGCTCTCCGCTGGTGCGGATCACGAGATCGGGATCGGGCTGCCCGCCCGTGTAGAGGTGCTCGCCGATCATCTCGGGCGTGAGGTGTGCGGCGAGGTCTTCCATCGTGCCGCCGGAGGCCTCGTGCTTCGTGATGATGCTGCGCACCGCGTCGACGATCTCGTTGCGACCGCCGTATCCGACCGCGAGGTTCACATGGAGCCCGGTGTGGTCCTTCGTACGCTCTTCCGCAGCGGCGAGGACGGCCGCGAGCTCCGCGGGAAGGATGTCGGAGCGGCCCACGTGCTGCACCCGCCAGTTGCCCTCCTGCGACAGCGCCTCCGCGAGCTCGGCGATGATCTCGATGAGATCCGCGAGCTCCGCCGAGTCGCGCTTGCGCAGGTTGTCGCTGGAGAGCAGGTAGAGGGAGACGACCCGCACGCCGAGCTCGTCGCACCAGCCGAGGAACTCGTGCATCTTGGCGGCACCGGCGCGGTGTCCCTCCGCCGGGGTGGCGAAGCCGAGCTGGCGCGCCCAGCGACGGTTGCCGTCGATCATCATGGCCACGTGGTGCGGAACGGAGGCCGGATCGAGGTGACGACGCAGCCGGCTGGTGTACAGCCGGTACAGCGGCCCGCGGCCCGGGCTCTCGCGTGACATCACCCACCTACGCTACCCTGCCGTGCGCCGGCGCGCGGCGTGCGGATCCCGCGGGCATGTGCCGTCGACGGCATGCGACGCGGCTTAGAGTGAGGGCGTGAGCACTTCCGACGAGCCCGGCACCGATGTCCCCAAACTGCCGCTCCTCGAGGCGGCTGCCGTTGATGCGGCGACCGAGATCAAGCCCACCTGGCGCGGGTGGATCCATGCGGGCACGTTCCCCGTGGCGATCGCGGCCGGCGTGGTGCTGATCGTCCTGTCGCACGGCGCGCCGGCCAAGTGGGCCGCGGCGGTCTTCATGGCCACGTCGCTGCTGCTGTTCGGCAACTCGGCGATGTACCACCGCTTCAACTGGCGGCCGCGGGTCAAGGTGATCCTCAAGCGCATCGATCACGCGAACATCCTGCTGCTCATCGCCGGCACGTACACGCCGATCGCGACGCTCGCCCTTCCCCCGGACAAGGGCGCGCTCCTGCTGATCCTGGTGTGGAGCGGGGCCCTCCTCGGGATCCTGTTCCGCGTCTTCTGGATCAACGCGCCCCGGTGGCTGTATGTCGCGCTCTACCTGCTGCTGGGCTGGGCGGCGGTGATGTACATCGTCGACCTGCTCAACGCGAACGTGGCGATGATGGTGCTGGTGATCGTCGGCGGCCTGCTCTACACGGGCGGGGCGATCGTCTACGCGCTGAAGAAGCCCAACCCCTGGCCCGGCCATTTCGGCTTCCACGAGATCTTCCACGTGTGCACGGTGCTGGCGTTCCTGTGCCACTGGACCGCGTGCCTGCTCATCGCGCTGGAGCCGCTCTCCCCCTCGCTCGGCGCCCCGTGACGCCGCGGTGAGGCGTCAGCGGCCGTCCGGACGCCCGTCGTCGCTCGCGTCCTCCGGCGCCGCGGTCGACGCGTCGTCCGCGTCGGGTCCGGCCTGCGCCGCCTGCGCGGCCTGCTCGGCATCCAGTTCCTCGCGCACCTCTTCGCGATACCGCACGCGGCGGATGCGGCGGTTCATGTCCCAGATGAGCAGGATGACCGCGAGGACCACCACGACGATCGCGGCGAAGCCGACGAACCCCGGGGTCACGGCCTCCGGCGCCACGGTCATGGAGGGCGTGGGCATCGGAGTCTCGGACAGAGCACGCATGAATCGGCCTTTCGTACGCAGGTCGCATAACCTGGTATCACCAGCCTAACGACCGGAAGACCCTCCCTGTGACGACCGCCACCGAGCTCGACGAACGCTACGGCCGAACCCGACGCCGCCGGCTCCCCTGGATCATCGCCGGAGCGATCGCCCTGGTCGTCGTCGGCGCCTTCGCCTGGATGACGGTCGCGCAGTCGATGAGCTCCGTCGACGCCGACGACCTGGGCTTCGAGCTCGTCGACGAGCACGCGGTCGACGTGCGCTTCCAGGTGACCGGCGTGCAGGGCAAGGACGTCGTCTGCGTGCTCGAGGCGCTCGACGAGGAGTTCGGGGTGGTCGGCTGGAAGGTCGTCGAACTCCCCGCCACGGATCGTCACTCGCAGACCCGTTCGGAGCGCATCCCCACGGTCGCGGAGGCCACGACAGGTTTGGTGAACACCTGCTGGGTCGCCTAGACTGGGGGCAGACAGACGACGCCCCGGCCCGTGCCGGGGCGTCTTGGCATATCCCCCGCGGTTGCTCGGCGGGATCCCGATAGAAGGAGCTTCGTCATGTCCACGGACGCTCAGGTTCCGTTCCTCACGCAGGAAGCGTACGACCGGCTCGTCGCCGAGCTGGAGCACCTCTCCACCGTCGGCCGCGACGAGATCGCCAAGCGCATCGAGGCCGCCCGCGAGGAGGGCGACCTCAAGGAGAACGGCGGCTACCATGCCGCGAAGGACGAGCAGGGCAAGCAGGAGGCGCGCATCCGCACCCTGGAGAGCCTGCTGAAGACCGCGAAGGTCGGCGAGGCGCCCGCCAGCCGCGGCATCGTCGAGCCCGGTACGGTCGTCACCGCGGTCGTGGCCGGCGGCGAAGAGGTCTTCCTGCTGGGCAGCCGCGAGATCGCGGCGGGCAGCGACCTCGACGTCTACAGCGAGGCGAGCCCGCTCGGACAGGCCATCCTGGGCCTCAAGGTCGGCGAGAAGTCGTCGTACGAGGCGCCGAACGGTCGCGCCATCAGCGTCGAGATCGTCAACGTCGAGACCTACACGGGCTGAGCCCCCGCGAACGACACAGCGCCCCTCGTCCACACGGACGAGGGGCGCTGTCGTGTGCGCGGGTGGCTCAGTCGAGCACGACGAGGGGGGCGAAGCCCGCGCGCCGCAGCGTGTCGAGCGTGTGCTCGGAGTGCTCCGGTCCGCGCGTCTCCACGCTCAGCTCGAGGATGACGTCGCTGATCTGGAGACCGTGGCCGTGCCGGGTGTGCATGGCCTCGATGACGTTCGCTCCCGCCTCGGCGATCAGCTCCGACACGCGGGCGAGCTGGCCCGGCCGGTCCGGCAGAGGGATCCGGATCGTGAGGTAGCGCCCCGAGGCGGCGAGGCCGTGGGCCACGACGCGCTGCAGCAGGAGCGGGTCGATGTTGCCGCCGGACAGGACGGCCATGGTCGTGCCGCTCGGCGACACCTTGCCCGCGAGGATCGCCGCGACCCCCGCGGCCCCCGCCGGCTCCACGACCACCTTCGCCTGCTCCAGCAGCAGGACGATCGCGCGCGCCAGGTCGTCGTCGGACACCGTCACGACCTCGTCCACGAGATCGCGGATGATCCCGAAGGGCACGTCGCCCGGACGCGCGACCAGGATCCCGTCGGCGATGGTCGGCCGCGTGACGATGTCGACCGGCTCCCCCGCCTCCAGCGACGGCGGCACGGCAGCGGCGTTCTCGGCCTGCACCCCGATCACCCGGACGGTGCGGCCGAGCTCCGCCGCGCGCGCCTTGACCGCCGCCGCGACGCCCGCGATGAGGCCGCCGCCGCCGATGCCGAGCACGACCGTGTCGACCTCGGGCGCGTCGGCGAGCAGTTCGAGGCCGAGCGTGCCCTGACCGATCACGACGTCGCGGTGGTCGAACGGGTGGATGAGCACGGCCCCGGTGCGCTCGGAGAACTCCGCGGCCAGGCGCAGCGAGGTCGCCACCGTCTCGCCCTCCAGCACGACCTCGGCACCGTAGCCGCGCGTGGCGAGGAGCTTGGGAACCGGCACGCCCAGCGGCATGAAGATCGTGGCGGGGATGCCGAGCGCCTGGGCGGCCAGCGCGACCCCCTGCGCGTGGTTGCCCGCCGATGCCGCGACGACGCCGCGCGAGCGCTCCTCCGCGCTGAGCCGGGAGAGCCGGTACGCCGCACCGCGGATCTTGAACGACCCGGTGCGCTGCAGGTTCTCCATCTTCAGCAGCACGGGAGCGCCGAGGGCGTCGGAGAGGGCCCGGGAGGGCAGGGTCGGCGTGTGCGAAATCACCTCAGCCAGACTCTGAGCGGCGTGCTCGAACTCGGTCAGGCTGGGGACTTGGCTCATCGATTCCTCCGTGTCCGCTGTCGCGGGACTGTGCTCCAGATCAGGTCTCCGCTCGGACCGACGCCGGTGCGCCACGAGCCCGAGCTGATGGTGACCGCGGCGACGTTCACGAACGCCGCCAGCGGTACGGCGAACAGGGCGCCGGGGATGCCCGCGATCATCGCGCCACCCGCGACCACGAGCACGACGGCGAGCGGGTGCACCTTGACGGCCGAGCCCATCATGATCGGCTGCAGGATGTGTCCCTCGATCTGCTGCACCGCCAGGACGACCACCAGCATCCACAGCGCGATCCACGGGCCGTTGTAGACGAGCGCGAGGAACACCGCGACGGCGCCGGTGACGACCGCACCCACGATCGGGATGAACGAGCCGAGGAAGACGAGCACGGCGACCGGAAGCGCGAGCGGCACCTGGAGCAGGAACGCGCCGAGTCCGATGCCGATCGCGTCGATCGTCGCCACGAACAGCTGCGTGCGGGCGTAGTTGACGATCGTCGCCCAGCCGTTGCGCGCGGCCCCGTCGACCGCGGGACGAGCGCGACGCGGGAAGACCTTGAGCGTCCAGCGCCAGATGCCGGCGCCGTCCGCGAGCAGGCAGATGAGGATGAACAGCGCCAGCAACGCGCCCGTGGCCACGTGACCGACGGTCGTGCCGATCGCGAGGGCGCCGGTCCACAGCAGTTGCGCCTGTTCGGAGATGAGGTCGAGACCCTGCTGGAGATAGTCGGCGATCTGGGTGTCGGAGAGGTTCAGCGGCCCGTCGTGCAGCCAGACCTGGAACTGATCGAACGCCTCGGTGGTGCGCTGCTGGACGTCGGGCAGCTGCTCCCTGACCTGCCACACCACGAGCCACATGAGACCCGTGACGATCGCGACCGTGCCGATCAGCGAGATCGCGATCGCGAGCCAGCGCGGCACGCCGCGCCGCAGCATCCACGAGAAGGCCGGCCACAGCAGCGCCGTGATGAGGATCGCGACCATGAGCGGGATGACGAGGAGCTTCAGCAGCATCACGAGCCAGATGAAGACGCCGATGGCTGCCGCGATCAGCAACAGGCGCCAGGCGTAGCTCGCGGTGATGCGCAGCGGCAGAGGCACGGCCTCGTCGGCCTCGGTGGTCACGGTCCGGTCGGTGGACACGGGGCGCGGACGGAACAGATCGCGCAGCCGGGGTCGCTGGTCCTCGCTCATCGCCTCAGTCTACGGTCATGCGGTATGCCGCTCGGCGCATCTACCCCGCGAGAGAGATGTCCGACACCGGCGTTACGCTGGCCGCGTGACCGACTCCCTCAGCTCCGCGCAGGTACGCCGCATGGCACTCGCCGCGCAGGGGTTCACACGCGCGCGACCCGCTGCCGTCTCCAACCGCCACCTGCACCGCGTGATGGAGCGGCTCGGAGTGCTGCAGATCGACTCGGTCAACGTGTTCGCCCGGTCGCACTACCTGCCGCTGTTCTCCCGGCTCGGCGCGTACGATCCGGGCCTGCTCGACCGGCTCTTCCTGTCGCGCACCACGCACTACGTCGAGTACCTCGCTCACGAGGCCACGTTCATCCCGGTCGAGGACTGGCCGCTCTGGCGGTTCCGCATGGACGCGTTCCGCCGTCGGTGGGCCGGCGAGGACTCGTGGCTCAGCACCAACGCCCGCACGGTCGCGTGGGTGCAGGCGGAACTGCGCGACCGTGGCCCGCTCCGCCCCGCCGACCTGCGCGCCGACGCTCCCCGTGAGCGCGGCACATGGTGGGACTGGGACGAGGTCAAGCTCGCCCTCGAGCACCTGTGGCGCACGGGAGACGTGGCCGTCAGCGGGCGGCGCGGCTTCGAGCGCACGTACGCCCTGGCGGAGCACGTCATCCCGGAGCACATCCGCGCGCGCGACGTCTCCCGCGACGACGCGATCCGCGAGCTCATCCGCCGCGCGGCCCGCTCGAGCGGCGTGGCGACCACGTCCGACCTCGCGGACTACTACCGCATCCGAGACCGCGCCACCATCGGCAGGGCGATCGCCGAGCTGGAGGACGCGGGCGAGCTGCTGCCGGTGCGCGTGCGGGGATGGGAACGCGCCGGTCGCCCGCTCCCCGCGTGGCGCCACCGCGATGCCGTTCTCCCCCGCCGCGTCGAGGCGGCCGCGATCCTCACGCCGTTCGACCCCGTGGTGTGGTTCCGCGAGCGCGCGCTCCGCGCCTTCGAGCTCGACTACCGCATCGAGATCTACGTGCCGGCGGCCAAGCGCCGTTACGGCTACTACTCCCTCCCGGTCCTGGTGGGCGACCGCATCGTGGCGCGGGTCGACCTCAAGGCCGAGCGCGCCGGCTCCACGCTGCAGGTGCAGTCGGCGTGGTGGGAGCCGCAGGCACGGCCCGACGACGCGGAGGCGATCGCGCGGGAACTGCGGCTCGCCGCCGCGTGGCAGGGGCTCGAGCACGTGTCAGTGTCGGGCTGGGGAGATGCCACCTCCGCGCTGCACGACGCCCTGGCGACGAGCGACGGGGCACCGGTGCGGCGGCACGTGCACGAGCGGGAGGGCGCGGCGTGAGCAGGCGCCTCCGGTGGGCGGCGGCGATCGCCGCGGCGGTCGTGGTGGCCGCCGTCGGAGGCTGGATCGTGTTCGCGTCGCTGCGGTCGCCGTCACCGGATGAGGCGGCCCTCGCCTACCTGCACGCGGTGGAGTCGGGCGACCCGAAAGCGGTCGAGGCGACGGGCGCGGAGGTCAGCGCGACGGCGCTCGCGGCGCTCGATGGGGCGACCGAACGCATCGCCCGGCCCGCCGTGACAGGGACCCACGGGACCGGCGAGAACCGGCGCGTCGAGGTGTCTTTCCGACTCGGCGGTGAGGAGCACGACGTGACCCTGTCGATGAGCGCGGTGAACGGTCGCTGGGTCGTGGACGGCTCGTGGCTCGGTGCGGTCACACCGAGCACGACGGCCGGCACCGCGGTCGCGATCGGCGCAGCGACGCTCCCCGCCGGGGACGACACCGTCCTGCTGCCGGGCACCTACGCGGTCGCGGCGGCCCCGGCCGCTCTGCTCGACGGGACCAGCGAGGTCACGGTGCTTCCCGGCGAGACGACCGCGGTCGAGGTGGACGCCTCCCTTCGGCCCGAGGCCACGGAGGCCGCGCAACAGCACCTCGACGACCACCTGACGGCGTGCACGACTCCGGCGCCCTCTCCGCCCCCGGGCTGCGGCATCCGGCTCCCGTGGGGGCTCGAGTTCCGCGACGTGAGCGAGGTCCGGTATCGGATCGAGCAGCGGCCCACCGTCACGCTCACGACTCACGGCTTCACCGCGGCAGGCGGCGTGCTCGTCGCCACCGTGACCGGGACGGGACAGGACGGAGCGCCCCGCACCACCAGCTACCGCACCGACGACTGGAGTCTGCGCGGCGACGTCGAGTTCACCGCGGAGGGGCTGCGGCTGACGGTGTGGTGAGGGCGTGCGTCAGAACTGCACGCGCGGGGGCTCGGAGATCGCGCCGCTGTCGGCGACCTCGAAGAACTCGCGCTCGGTGAAACCCAGGCCCTTCGCGAAGAGATTGTTGGGGAAGACCTTGATCTTGGTGTTCAGCTCGCGCACGCCGCCGTTGTAGAAGCGTCGAGCCGCCTGGATCTTGTCTTCCGTGTCGACCAGCGACTGCTGCAACTGGAGGTAGTTCTGGCTCGCCTGCAACTGCGGATAGGCCTCCGCCACGGCGAACAGGCTGCGCAGCGCCTGCTGGAGGTGTCCCTCGGCGATGCCGGCCTCACCGGGGCCGCTCGCGGTGAGGGTCTCGGCACGCGCCCGCGTGACGTTCTCGAACACGGCCTTCTCGTGCGAGGCGTAGCCCTTGACGGTCTCGATCAGGTTGGGGATGAGGTCCGCTCGGCGCTTGAGCTGAACCGTGATGCCGCTCCACGCCTCGTCCACGCGCACGTTGAGCTGCACGAGCGAGTTGTATGTGGCCCAGAGATAGATGCCGACGAGCAGGATCACCCCGACGACGATCAGTACCGGCACGAGCCATTCCATCAGAGCCCCACCCTTCCTCGTGTTTCTCTCATCCTAGACGCGCATGCTGCGCGTGGACTGGGCGCGTCAGCCGCCGGCCGCATCACGCGCCGAGCACCCGGTCCAGGTAGCGGTTGGTGAAGCGCCGTTCGGGGTCGAGCCGGTCCCGTAGCCCCACGAAGTCGTCGAACCGCGGGTACACCGCGCGCAGCGACTCCGCGTCCTGCGTGTGCAGCTTCCCCCAGTGCGGCCGGCCGCCGTGCTCCCTCATGATCCGCTCCACGGCCTCGAAGTACGCCGTGGGATCGGCACGCCAATAGCGATGCACGGCGATGTACGCGCTGGCGCGCCCGTGTGCCGTGGAGAGCCAGCGGTCGTCCGCGGCGGCGAAACGCACCTCGATCGGGAACTCGATCCGCCAGCCGCGGTCCGCGATCAGCTGCTGCACCGCGCGGAAGGCGGGGACGACCGCGTCTGCGGGGATCGCGTACTCCATCTCGCGGAACCGCACCGTGCGGCTCTGGGTGAGCACCCGGTGCGACAGATCGGTGTACTCGCGGTCGCCCGTGAGCCGGACGGCCAGGCGGCTGAACGGCGGCGTGGCCGCCGGCACCAGCTGACCGGCCGCACACACCACGCGGTACACCCCGTTGGAGAGCAGACTCTCGTCCACCCACCGGCCCACGACGGGCAGCGGCTTGCGGACCGTCGACTCCGGAAGCCGCGTCTGCCGCTTGGTGAGGGCGACGTCGGTGTGCGGGAACCAGTAGAACTCGAAGTGGTCGGACGCGGCGACACGCTCGTGCACGGACGACAGCACGTCGTCGAGCGGCACGGGCTCGTCGACCGCGTGCAGGACGAACGACGGGACGCACTGCAGCGTCACCTCGACGATGATGCCCAGGGCCCCGAGACCCACGGCTACCGCGGGCAGAAGCTCGGGCTGGTGCTGCTCGTCGATCCGGAGGAACTCGCCCGCGGCCGTGATCAGCGTGACGCCGACGACCTGGGTCGCGAGCCCGCCGAACGTCGCACCGGTTCCGTGCGTGCCGGTCGAGATGGCCCCGGAGATCGACTGCCGGTCGATGTCGCCGAGGTTCTGCATCGCCAGGCCGTACGGCGCGAGCAGCCCGGGGATCCGGTGCAGGCGGGTACCGGCGAGGAGGCTCACACGTCCGGATGCGGCGTCTGCGGACACGAGCCCCTGCAGGTCGTCCAGTTCGAGCAGCACGCCGGGGGCGACGGCGATCCCGGTGAAGCTGTGGCCGGCGCCGACGGCCTTGATCGTCAGGCCCTGCTTCGCGGCGGCCCGCACGGCGCGCTGCACGCCCTCGGGGCTGCGCGGGCGCTCGACGCGGACGGGACGCACCGACGCCGAGCGGCCCCAGTTCTGCCAGGTGCCGCCGATGCGCGTCACAGGAACGCCTTCCCCTCGCCGCGGTACGTCGGCAGCTCGTCGATGACCTCGTCGCCCGACACCAGGTGATAGCGGTCGATCCGCTCGGCCGGCTCGCCGCTCTTCGCGTGGCGGAACCAGACCCGATCACCCACGCCGAGGGTCGCGGCGTTCGGGCCGCGGAGGGGGGTCTGCACCTCGCCCGCGGCCTCCCGAGGCAGCGTGCGGAGATCCGCCGGCCACACCGGGAGCGGCTGCCGCGAGGCCACCGCGGGCCCGGAAGCGATCCAGCCACCGCCGAGCACGGTCGCGATGTCGGCCGCCGGGCGCCGCACGACGTCGAACGCGAACGCGGCGGCCGGGGCCGGGCGGAACGAGCGGTAGCCGTCGAACAGATGCCCGCCGAGCAGCCCGCTTCCCGCGCTCGCCTCGGTCAGCGACTCGTCGCTGCCCGAGAACTCGAGCGACCCGGTGCCGCCTCCGTTGAGGAACTCCAGGGGTGCGACGGCGCTGACCGCCGCGGCGATCGCCGCCCGGCGCTCGCGCAGCTCCTCCCGCGAGCGCGACTGCACGAGACGGATGAGTGGGGCGTCCGGACCCGCGTCGTCCCCCTGACCGGCGATCTGCGCGTCGTACATCTGCAGGCCGACGAGCCGGAACCCGGGACGGGCCGCGACCTTCCTCGCGAACGCGGCCACCTCACCCGCGGAGAACAGGGCCGAACGCCGCACGCCGATGTGCCCCAGCAGCGGCGAGCGCCACGAGGCATCGACGTCGATCGCGACACGCAGCTCGGGACGAGAGCCCGGCCCGGCGACACTGTCGATGAGGTCGAGGTGCACCAGATCGTCCACCATGAGGGTGATCCGTCGGGCCGCGGCCTCATCGGCGACGAGCCGCTCCAGGGCGGCGCGGTCGACCGTCGGGTAGCCGAGGACGATGTCGTCGTGCGTCTCGGCGAGCCACAGCGCCTCCTCCAGCGTGAACGCGAGGATGCCCCGGAAGCCCGGCAGCCGCAGTACGGCATCCAGCACCTCCCGCACCCGCACCGACTTGGAGGCGACGCGGATGGGCAGACCGCCCGACCGAACGAGGAGATCCATCGCGTTGTAGCGGAGGGCCTCCCGGTCGATCACCGCGACCGGGGCGGGCAGATGGCCCGTGGCGGCCGAGAGTCGGGGCCAGTATCGGCCGGGATCCTCCCACTCGGGAGCGACCGCGGCGGCGCCCTGGACGGGGCTCAGTTCATCGGTGAGGTCGAGCACTCCCCCACCCTACGGCCTGAGCGCACTCGGGTTCACCCCTCCTGACACCGCGTCGCAGAGGGTGCGGGGGCCGCCGTTCGCCGGCGCTAGGCTGGCGACGCGGCCCCCGTAGCCCAATGGCAGAGGCAGGCGACTTAAAATCGCCTCAGTCTGGGTTCGAGTCCCAGCGGGGGCACCGGACCCGAGGGTCAGCGCCCGAACAGGTCACCGATCCCTGGGACGCCCAGATCGCCCAGGCGGTCGCCCCAGCCCGTCGCGGTCTCTCCGAGGCCGGACACCGCGTCCCCCGCCGATCCCAGGAGATCCCCGGCGCCGCCCGTCAGCGCCTCGACATCGACGCCGGATACCAGCGCCTCGACGTCCAGGCCCTCTGCGAGGGCGCCGAAGTCCACGCCGAGCGATGCGGCCTGGTCGAGCAGCGGCGCGGCGACCGCGCTGACCACCGCACCGCCGGCCACGACGCCGAGCAGACCGACGGCGGCACC
>NZ_SSDO01000156.1:0-11594 GCF_004794395.1 Microbacterium sp. K41
CCCACCACGGTGATGACGGTTTCGCCGGCCATGAGACTTAGGCCTTCGCAGCCTTGGCGGCCTTGCGGGCAGCCTTCTCTTCGGAGCGCTTGGCCTCGGACGCGATCATCGCCTGAGCCTCTTCCGCGCGCAGGACCTTGGTGCGCATGATCTGCTCGTTCAGCTTGAGCTGACGGTCGAGCTCCTGCGTGGCGGCGCTGGTCGCGGTGAAGTTGACGACGGCGTAGATGCCCTCGGTCTTCTTCTGGATCTCGTAGGCCAGACGGCGCTTGCCCCAGATGTCGACGTTCTCGATCGAGCCACCATCGTTGGTGATGACCTTCAGGAACTTGTCGAGCGTCGGGGCGACCTGGCGCTCGTCGATCTCGGGGGTCAGAATGACCATGAGTTCGTACTGGTGCGTCACTTACCCACCTCCTTCGGACTAGAACGGCTCTCGGGACTTTCCCGGGAGCAGGAGGGTGTGTGCACGTGCCCGCCCGTGGAACCCGAGTGGGTGCCGGAAGGCAGACAACCTCGACAGTCTAGCGGACATTCCTCCGAGCCGCCTCCCACCGATCGGCCCGCGGCTTGGCATGCTGGAGGGCGTGCCCGATGACCGTCATCGGGCACATGACTGGAGGGGGGCGCCATGCGCGTCAACAAGTGGGGGGTCGGCGTCGTTCTCGCCGCCGCCGTCATGCTCACCGGATGCTCGGCGGGCGGATCGGACAAGCCGGCCGACGCGAAGCCGAGCACGGCCGCATCGCAGGAGGCCGACGCACCGGCCACGGACTGCCCCGAGCTGGCCGAGGGCGCGACCGTCGACGGCACGGCGCTCGGCACGTGCATCGCCGACGCGATGGCCGACTCCGCGGGCTACGCCGCCAAGACGAGCGTGCTGGGCATGGAGAGCACCGCCCGCGTGAACCCCTCCGAGAACGCCCTCGAGTCGATCTCGCCGATGGGCTCGATCGTCGCGATCGGCGACGACGTGTGGGTCAAGTCGCCGTCGAGCGACTGGCAGCCGGCCGACCCGGACTCCAGCGACCCGATCATCGCGGGCCTCAGCACGAGCGCGGCCGACGTCGCCGCCATGGACCCCGCCGCCGCGGCCGAGGCCCTCGCGGGCGACTTCACCGTGAGCGGCACCGGCGAGCGCCTCGGCCAGAAGGTGTTCCTGATCACCGGTTCGGTCGACCAGCAGGGCACGACGGTCGACGTGGCGTTCGAGGTCACCGCCGACTACGTCAACCTCGCATCGAAGAGCACCGCGTCCGTCGAGGGTCAGTCGCTGGAGATCGCGATGGAGATCACCGAGTGGGACGTGAAGCAGGACATCGTCGCCCCGGTGTGATCCGGGGATGACACGAAGGGCCGGGGCATGCGCCCCGGCCCTTCGTCGTCCGGCCCCGCGTCAGTAGGCGACGGGCGGGACCTCGGCCCACACGGCGCGGTCGTCCGTGGAGGGGGCGTCGGGGATGCGGCCGGCGCCGTCCGGCTCGGGGATGGCCGCGAGCAGGGCCTGCGTGTAGGGGTGCTGCGGCGCGGACCACAGCTGCTCCGTGGGGCCCGACTCGAGCACCCGTCCCGCGAACATGACCAGGGTGCGATCGGCGATGCGGCGCACCACGGCGAGGTCGTGCGAGATGAAGAGCATGCCGGCGCCGGACTCGGCCACCAGGTCGCGCATCAGTCCGGCCACGCTCGTCTGCGTCGAGGCGTCGAGCGCCGAGATGGGCTCGTCCGCCACGAGCAGCGAGGGCCGCGCGGCCAGGGCCCTGGCGATCGCGATGCGCTGCTTCTGCCCGCCCGAGAACTGGTGCGGGAAGCGGGTGCGGACGTTCGCGGGCAGCCCGACGCGTTCGAGCCACTCCTCCACGGTGGATCCGGCGGCACCGCGCGCTCGGGCGGTGGCGATGCCGTCGGAGATCTGGTCGCCGATGCGTCGGCGAGGGTTCAGCGAGGTCGACGGGTCCTGGAACACCATCTGGATCCCGGTCAGGGCGGTCGACCGGCGGCGGATGCCGAGCGGCGTGACCGGGGCCCCGCGGAACTCGACCGTGCCGGCGGCGGTCTTCTCGATGCCGACGACGGCGCGGGCGAGGCTCGACTTGCCGCTGCCCGACTCGCCGACCAGCGCGACGGTCTCCCCCGCGGTCACGCGGACCGACACCCCGTTCACGGCGATCACCGGCGGGTTGCCCGGGTAGCGCACGACCACGTCGCGCGCGTCGAGGACGCTGACCTCACTCATGCGCATCCTCCTCGATCGGGTCGACCGCATCGACCTGGTCCGTCGCGTCGACCGCGGGCGCCTCGATGCGCGAGCCGGGGAGGGCCGCGAGCAGCATCCGCGTGTACTCGTGCTGCGGGTGCAGGAACAGGGTCTCGCGGTCGGCGAGCTCCACGATGCGGCCGTCCTTCATGACCGCGACGGTGTCGGCGATCGCGCTCATCACGCCGAGGTCGTGCGTCACGAGCAGCACGGCGAGGTTCCGTTCGATGGCGAGGTCGCGCAGCAGCTGCAGGATGCCGGCCTGCACCGTGACGTCGAGCGCCGTGGTGGGCTCGTCCGCCAGCAGCACCTCGGGGTCGCACGCCAGGGCGCACGCGATCGCGATGCGCTGCCGCTGCCCGCCCGAGAACTGGTGCGGGTAGCGCTTCAGCGCCTCCGCCGGGTTCGGCACCTGCACGGTCTGCAGCAGCTCCACCGCCCGCTCGCGCGCCGCGGCGCCCGTGAGGCCGAGGTGCACGCGCATGTGGTCGGTGAGCTGGCGGCCGACCGGGAGCTGCGGGTGCAGCGACGCCGACGGGTCCTGGAACACCATCGCGATGCGCTTCCCGCGGATGCGGTTGAGGCCGCGGCGCTTCAGGCCGAGCAGCTCCTCCCCCGCGAGGGTGATCGAGCCGCCCGTGCGAGCCTGCCGCGGCAGCAGCCCGAGCACCGCGAGCGAGGTGAGGGTCTTGCCGGAGCCCGACTCGCCCGCGAGGCCGTGGATGCGCCCGGCCTCGAGCTCGAGCGACACGCCCTTCACGAGCGGACGGCCGATGTCGACCGTGAGATCGCGGATGCTCAGCGCGGCGGTCATGCGGGCACCCCCGTCGCGGAGGCCTGGTGGTCGGCCTCCTTCTCGTGCGTGACCTCGGCGGTGGGGTCGAGCACGTCGCGCATCGCATCGCCGAGGAAGTTGAACGCCAGCACGACCGTGAGGATCGCGAGACCGGGGAACACCCCGAGCCACCAGGCGTCGAAGTTCTGCATGGCCCCCGAGATCATCGACCCCCACTCGGCGGTGGGCGGCTGCGCGCCGAGGCCGAGGAAGGAGAGGCCGGAGAGCAGCAGGATCGCGGCGCCGATGTCGAGCGTGGCGAGCACGAGCACGGGCCCGGCGATGTTGGGGAGGATGTCGACGAACAGGGTCCGCAGCGGCGAGTGGCCGAGCAGGCGTCCGGCGATCACGTAGTTCTGTCCGCGCAGGCCGAGCACGATGCTGCGGGTGACGCGGGCGTACTGCGGCCACGACACCACGATCGCCGCGATCACCGCGTTGAACAGCGACGGGCCGAGCGACGCGGCGACCACCATCGCGAGGATCACGGTCGGGAACGCCATGAAGAGGTCGGTGATGCGCATCAGCGTCTCGTCGACCGCGCGGCCGAAGTAGCCCGCGACGGCGCCGATCAGCGTGCCGATGATCATCGCCGCGATCACGAGCATGAGCGCGAGCGGCAGGCTCACCGTCGCTCCGGTCATCAGTCGCGAGAAGATGTCGCGGCCGTTGCCGTCGGTGCCGAGGATCGTGTCGATGCCCGGCTCCTGCAGTCGCGGCAGCACCTGCGCGTTCGGCGGGTACGGCACCCACCACTGCGCCGTGAAGGCGATGACGATCCAGGCCGCCGCGATCACGGTGCCGATGATGCCGAGCGGGGTGCGCCAGGCGCGGGGCCAGCGGAAGCGGAAGCGCCAGGGGCCGGCGGCGGCGTCGATGCGGCTCATGCGATCCTCACTCTCGGGTCGAGCACGCCGTAGAGCAGGTCGACGATGAAGTTGATGAGGAGGTAGATGACGCCGACGACCAGACCGACGCCCATGATGCCGGGCAGGTCGAGGTTCGCGGCGGAGTTGTAGGCGTACGTGCCCAGGCCCGGCCACGCGAACACCGACTCCACGAGCACGGTGCCCGACAGCAGGGCCCCGAATGCGACGCCCACCACGGTGAGGATCGGCAGCGAGGCTCCGCGGAGCACGTAGTCGAGGATGACGCGCATGGCCGGGAGGCCCTTGGCGCGGGCGGCCCGCACGTAGTCGCTGCCCAGCACCTCCAGCACCGACGTGCGGATGAACCGGGTGAGCAGGCCGATGGTCACGAGCGAGAGCACCATGACGGGAAGGGCGAGGTGGGCGAGCGCGTCGAAGAAGCCGACGCCGTCGCCGTTGAGCAGGTAGTCGACCGTGTAGAGCCCGGTCACGCGCGGCGGCGGGGTGATCGACGGCGAGATGCGCCCCGAGCCCGGCGCGATGCGCAGCTCCAGGAAGAAGACGTAGAAGCTGACCAGCGCGAGCCAGAAGGTGGGGACGCTGAGGCCGACGAGGGTGACCACGCGGATGACCTGGTCGGTGACGAGGCCCCGGCGGTAGGCGGCGAGCGTGCCGAGCACGATGCTGACCGCGAGGCTGACGATGATCGCCCCGATCGCGATCTCGATCGTCGCGGGCACCGCGGTGGCGAGGTCGCTGGTGACCGGGCGTCCGGTCACCAGCGACGTGCCGAGGTCCCCGCGGAGCAGGTTCCCCATGTAGATGAAGTACTGCACGAACAGTGGCTGGTCGAGTCCGTTCGCCTTGATGAACGCCTCGCGCGTCGCCGGGTTCTGCGACGCGCCCTCACCGAGGGCGGCCGAGACCGGGTCTCCCGGCACGAGGTTGGTGAGCGCGAACGTGACGATCGTCACGCCCACCAACAGGAGCAGGGAGGTCCCGGCCCGCCGCAGCAGGTATCCGACGAGAGGCGAACGGCGCCGCTGCGCCTGCCTCTGCACGGCCACTGTCGTCATGGAAGGTCCGTTCAGCCGGCCGGGGCGATCTCGGCGATGTCCATCTCCCACACGGAGTTGTACACGGCACCGGTCACGTCGCTCGCGGAGGAGATGTTGCGGCCGGGGACGATGAGCGGCACGAACGGACCCTGCTCCTGCATCGCCTCGGCGAACTCGGTGAACGCGGCCTCGCGCTGCGCGGGGTCGGTGGCGCTCGCGGCACCCGCCGCGATGCCCGCGATCTCCGGGTTGGCCTCGGCCGCCCAGCCGGCGCGCAGGCCGACCTTCAGACCGGGAGCGAAGGGGAGGAAGTTCGCCGAGTCGGCGTAGTCCGGACCCCAGAACCACAGGCCGAAGCCCTCGGTGCCGTTGACGTACGCGTCGAGCTCGGTCGCGAACGGGGCCGGGGCGAGCTCGACCGTGATGCCGGCGTCTTCGAGCTGCGCCTGCACGCGCTCCGCGAGCGGGGTGAACTCCACGCCGCCGACCGGGTAGTCGTTCGGGAACTGCAGCTTCAGCGTCTGTCCGGTGTAGCCGGCCTCGGCGAGCGCGGCCTTCGCCTTGTCGAGGTCCTGCTCCACGCCGCCGTCGAGTGCTCCCTCGAATCCGGGCGGGATCACGCCCGTCGCCTGCACGGCGCCCGCACCGGCGAGCTCGAGCAGCGCGTCGTAGTCGAGCGCGTAGCGGATCGCCTCGGCGATCTTCACGTTGGCCAGCTCGCCGGCCACGGCGGGCGACTGGTTCAGCAGCAGGAAGATGGTCTGGCCCGACGGGACCGAGTCGACCGTGATGTCGTCGCCGAGGCCCGCGACCTGGTCGCCGTTGAGGTCCATCGCGACCATCGAGTCGCCGCCCTTGAGGTTGGCGAGCTGCGTGGCGCTCTCCGACACGTTGCGCACCACCACGCGGCTGTAGGCCGACTTCTCGTCGCCGTTGTACTCGTCGTTGCTCTTCAGGACCACCTGCGAGCTGAGGTCGAGCGTGTCGAGCACGAACGGCCCGGAGCCCGCGGACTCGCCGTCGAGGAACTCCTGCGCCGAGTCGGTGCCGTCGATCGCGCCGCCGTTCTCGATCACCACGTCGGAGTTCACGATGCCGAGGGCCGGGTTCGCGAGGATGGCCGGGAGCTGCAGCAGCGGGGTCTCGGACGTGAACCGGATGGTCTTGTCGTCGACCTCGGTGATGGTGAGGCCGCCGAGCAGGAAGTTGGGCTTGGCGTCTTCCATGCCCTGGATGCGCTGCAGCGAGAACACGACGTCCTTCGCCTCGACGGGCGAGCCGTCGGAGAACACGCGGTCGCCCTCGAGCGTGAAGGTGAACTCGGTCGCGGCATCGTTCTGCTCCCACGAGGCGAGACCGGGGACCGGCGTGGAGACGTCGGAGCCCTCGAAGTCGACGAGGGTCTCGTACAGGGCCTTCGCGATCATGTTGCCGGTCGGGTCGTAGGTGTGACCGGGGTCGGCGGTCTCGATCGAGAACGCGGTGTCGATGACGAGCGAGTCGGAGCCCTGGGACGAGTCGGAGTTGTTCGCCGAGTTCCCTCCCGAGCAACCCGCGAGCGCCAGGAGCGCGACGGCTCCGAGCGCGATGACCGGCGTGAAACGGCGTGACGACATGAGGGCCTCCAAGGGCGAGGAGTACATTCGGGTTCCGGTGATGTCCGATGTGGACGACCGGTGATCAGATTCGCATCATATGCGACGATGTGTCCAGCAAGTGCGGGTCACATCGGCACGCTTTGTCCAGAACCTCGGATGTCAGGAGCAATATGTCCAGCAAGGATGCGGATCCGTCGAAGCTTTCTGGACGAAGTGCCGCCCCACTGGATGAGACGGCGTACAGAATCCTCGATGTGCTGCGTGATAACGGTCGCGTCTCGATCGCCGCACTGGCCGAGAAGGTCGGCATCTCCCGCGCCAGCGCGTACACCCGGGTCGAGTCCCTGGTGCACGACGGCGTCATCACCGGCTTCAGCGCCCGCGTCGATCACGCCAAGGCCGGACTCTCGATCGGCGCGCTCGTGTTCGTCACGGTCATGCCTCAGGCCTGGGCCTCGTTCCGGGAGCGCATCATCGAGATGCCCGACGTGGAGTGGTGCGCCATCACCACGGGCGAGCACGACGCGATGCTGCTGATCCGCGCGGTCGACGTCAGCGGGGTGCACGAGTTCTCCACCGGCGTGATCGCGCAGCTGCCCGAGGTGCGCACCGTGGTCAGCGTCGTGGTGCTCGACGAGGTGGTCCGCCGCCCCTACCTGCTGCCCGCCGACCTCCCGGAGCGCGACACCGAGGTGCCGCTCGGCATGACCCGCTGGACGCCCGCCTCCCCCGGCCGCGACACCCTCCCGCCCCGCTGACCCGGGGTCAGCGCTCGGTGTCGCTCCGGCCGTATCCCTCGAGGATGAGCAGCGCAGCGAGGATCACGAGACCCACCACGAGAAGAGCGAGCCCGACCCCGGTCACGTCGACCGGATGGATCTCGAAGGACTCCGTCGCCCCGGGCACCGGTGAGGCTACGCTCACGGTTCTCGAAACGGTGAAGAAGATCCCCATCGACAGTGTGGCGACGGCAAGCACCCAGGCGCCGAGCCGCGCGAACCTCCTCGATTTCCTTGCCACGAGTCACTGACCAACCGTGAAGCTCGGGACGGGGCTGAAAGCCGTCAGCACACGACTCGTCGATAGAAGCGTCTGCGCGGACCTCCCGTGCGCCTTGGTCAGCTTCCACTTCTGGATCTGATAGGTCACTCGGGTGCCGACAGCCCAAGCTTTATAGGAGGCTCCCGCGGGTGCAACCGGCGACGTCCATTGAATGGAACTCGTGACCGTCTTGTCTTCGCTGATACCGATGCCCGCGGCTACCGTCGCGGTTGAGAGACCGAATGATGCATCAATGTGAGTGCTCACGGTGTACGAGTTCGCGATCGTGCACGTTCCTCCGCCTCCGCCACTCGCCACCTGGCAAATCCCGAGCTGCTTGCTCTTGTTCGTCACGTGTAACACGCTAGCTGACATCGGCGGGTACGAGGCTGCCCCGTTGACCCGGGTCAGGCGGCGGGGATCTCCTCGACCACGCTCAGCTGCGGCAGGCCGTGCATCTCGTAGTGCTCGACGAGGCGGATGCGGCCGTCGTCGGTGAGCTCGAGCTCGCTCTCGCCGTCGCCGGTGACGACGGTGCCGTCGGTCTTGAGCACGTGCACGAACGACACCCAGATGGTGTCGGCGGTGCGGGTTCCGACGAACTTGCCGAACGTGACCGTGTCGCCCTCGTACCCGCCCCAGATGGCGCCGTCGCGCTCGAAGTACTCGAAGATGCTGGGGGCGTCGGGGTCGACGGCGGAGGTGGTGGACGACACCATGCGGAAGCGTCGGCCGTCGAGGGAGGGAAGGGTCGCAGTCGCAGTCACCCCTCGATTATGGAGGATGCCGCAGACGCCGCCGCGCGGGAGGCCGGGCGCCCGGGCCCGGCCGGTACCGTGGTCGCATGGAGTGGATGGCCGACCCGAGCCCCGGCGCCTGGCTGCGCGACCGCCTCGACGACGACGTGACCGCGAGCATGCACGGCGTGGTGCCGCGCGGGTTCCCCGCCTACGCGCGCGTGTTCCATCCGGGGGTCGTGCGCTCCCTGCCCGACCGCCCGTACCCCACCCCCGACGAGTGGGAGCGCCTGCCGGAACCCGAGCGCCGCCGGCTCGACGCGCAATTCTCCGGCGAGCGCGTGACCTGGGCCGACACCGCCGCGGTCTTCGGCACCACGATGCACGCACTGGCACAGTGGCAGCGGATCGTGCGCACCCCGGTCGACGGCGACTGGCGCACCCGGATCGGCCCGGACGGGCGCGAGTACAACGCCCCTGCGGAGGGGGAGCTCGACCCCGACCTGCTGTCCGTGCTGGCGGGCCACCTCGCCGCGCACACCGCGACACCCGACGCGGGGGTCGCGGCGCTGTGGGAGGGATGGGGCGGGCTGGTCGGCTTCTTCGGACAGACGCCGTCGCGCGCGTTCCTCGGGTTCGACGACGACCCCCACCACCGGGCGATGCTGGAGCGCAGCACCCACGATCCGTTCAACAACGGCTTCCGCAAGCCCACCTGGCAGGAGGGCATCCTGTCACGCGAGATCTCGGAGGGGCCCCGGTTGCGGCTCCCCCAGCGCGACCACGTGCCGTTCACCGCCGGAGCATCGGAGTTCGCCGATCCGGACTGGGTCCTGCGGGCGCCGTGGCGCGACCTCGCCGCCGAGGAGCACGGGTTCCCGCCGTCGGCGCAGAGTCCGAGCCTGCTGTGGCCCGACGACCGCGCCTGGGTCATGGTCTCGGAGATCGACTTCGACTCGACGATCGTCGCGGGCTCGCCCGAGCTCGTCCGCGCGATCTGCACGGACGAGCGGCTGGAGGCGCTGGCCCTGCGCGAGGGCGCCGACCTCACGTGGGACGCCGACGAGGTGAACCGGTGACGGCGCCCGCTCCAGCGCCGAGCTTCGACGCCCGTCCCCTCACGGAACCGGTCGACCCGGCCGCCGTGCGCGCCTTCGCCGCCGAGCTGCGGTCGCGGCGCACATCGGGCATGGCGGTGTCCTCCATCATCGCGATCGTCGCCGTGTCGATCGCCGGGCTGGTGATGCTGCCGATCCTGTTCACAGTGGTGCTGAGCCTGGCCGCATCCACCGGATCCCCCGGCGCGGCCGCGATCCCGCTCGTGCTGATCGTGCTGCTCGCGGCCGCGGTCGGCGTGCTCATCTGGATGGCCGTGCGCAACGGTCAGGCCACCCGCTACCGGCTGCACCGCTTCGCCCAGGCCAACGGCATGACGTACGAGCCGCGCGTGGACGACCCGCCGCTGCCCGGCATGATCTTCCAGCTGGGCCGGTCGCGCCTCGCCACGGACCTGGTGCGCGGCAGCCACCCGCGGTTCGTGGAGTTCGGCAACTACCAGTACACGGTGCAGTCGGGGAAGAACTCCACGACCTACCGCTGGGGCTACGTGGCCGTGAAGCTCGACGTGCCGCTGCCCAACATCGTGCTCGACGCGACGGGCAACAACGGCTTCGGCTCCAACCTGCCGGCGTCGTTCCAGCGGGCGCAGCGGCTGTCGCTCGAGGGCGACTTCGACCGGCACTTCACCCTGTACTGCCCCGAGGGCTACGAGCAGGATGCGCTCTACCTCTTCACGCCCGACATCATGGCGCGGTTCATCGACAACGCCGCTCAGCTCGACGTGGAGATCGTCGACGACTGGCTGTTCCTGTACACGCAGCGCAAGGCGTCGACGCTGGATCCGGCGACGTGGGCGTGGCTGTTCGGCGCGGTCGGCGCGCTGCTGACGAAGTTCGACCAGTGGGCGCGATGGCGCGACGATCGGCTGGCTGCGCAGCGGACGCCGCCCGTCACGGCGGGATCCTCCGGCGGGCACGCACTGCCGTTCGCTCCGCCGGTCGGCCTGCTGACTCCGCCGCCGGGCGTCGCGCCGCAGGGACGACGCCTCAAGCGCACCGGGACGTGGCTTCCCCTGATCGTGGTGATCGGCTTCGCGGCGTTCTGGTTGCTGACGCGCTGGAACTGACCGCGTCCGAAGTGGGGGTGGGTGTCGTCTGGGGATCGACTCCCACCCCATCCCCCCTCGGGATCGAAAGGAATTCCGACGTTCCCTCCGCATGACGGCGATGCCGTCGCGCCCGCCAGGTCAGCTGGGGACTGACACCGGGAGGCGCCTGCCCAGGATGGTATACCGGTCGACGTTGCGTCCTGTTGCGTCCATGCGCCGGAATGGACCGCTCGCTCAGCTCTCCGCGACGGGCTCCCGCGCCGGCCACGACCGCGTCACCCGGTCGAGCACCCCATCCAGGGTCGACCACGCATCGGCCGACCGCATCGACGTGCCGATGCGCTCCGCCGCCACGCGGAACGAGGGCTGCGCCAGCACGCGGTGCACGGCCGCGGCGATCTGGGCGGACGCCGGGGTGTTGGTGCGGAGGTTCACGCCGGCGCCCGACCAGCCCACGCGCGCCGAGACCTCCACCTTGTCCTCCGTCTGGCCGGCGACGACGATCGGCACCCCGTGGGCGAGGGCCTGCTGCACACCGCCGTACCCGCCGTTGGTGACCAGCACGTCGATCTTCGGCAGCAGCCGGTCGTACGGCAGGTACTCCGCCACCCGCACGTTCTCCGGCAGGTCGCCGGGAAGGCTGTTCCTCGGGCGCCCGCCCGTCGTCACCACCACGAGCAGGTCGGACGGCGCGAGCCCGCGCACCGCGGGCAGCACGAGCTGGGTGAAGTCGGAGTTGGCGATGGTGCCCTGGGTGACGTGCACGACCGGGCGGTCGCCGTCGAGGTCGTCCCACCAGTCCGGCAGCGGGGCGTCGGACGCGGTCGTGGGCAGCGGTCCGGCGAAGTGCACCGTGTCGGGCAGGTCGCCGCGCGGATACTCGAACTCGGGCACCGTGAACTGCACGTAGGCGTCGGTGCGCCCCGCCCAGTCGAGCACGAAGCCGCCGAGGTCGCGGCCGACGGTCTGCCGCGCCATGTCGTCGGCCTCCCGCTGCACCCCGCCGAAGATCGCGCGCTCGGCGACGAGCCG
>NZ_SSDO01000157.1:0-1998 GCF_004794395.1 Microbacterium sp. K41
CACAGGTCCAGCCACCGCTCCCCTGCCCGGATCGGTGCCGCGGCGGCCAGCGCGAGGGCGACGAGCTGCGACCCCTCGTCTTGGACGCGCACCGTGCCGGCGGACTCCGCCACCGGACGCCGAGGGTCGCCGCCGGGTGACGCGAACGCGGTCGGCGCGAAGGGACGGCGCGGCTCACCCGGCTGCGCGAGCCCGGGGAGGGCCACCAGTGTCACCTCGGGCGAGGCGTTGTCGGCCTCCAGCAGGGCGTCGAGCTCGTCGACCCTGCCCTCGGCCGCCAGCGCGCGCCGCAGAGCCCGGATGACCCACACCGGATGCGCAGCGCGGAGGGCGAGACGCTCATCGTCGGAGCGCGCATCGGCCTCGATGCGCTCCATCCACTGCCCGGGCGACTCGCGCGCCACGCGACGCAGCACCGCGTTCGCGAAACTGGCCGCGCCACGGCCCGCCCGCGTCGCCACGAGGTTCACCGACTCGTTCACCGCTGCGTGCGAGGCGACCCTGGTCGCCAGGAGCTGATGGACCGCGAGCCGCAGTGCGTCCAGCACGGCCGGATCGATCGAGGAGGTGCTGCGATCCGCGGCCGCCGCGATCACCGCGTCGTACGTGCCTCGGCGGCGCAGCGTCCCGTAGGTGAGCTCGGTGGCGAGGGCCGCGTCCTGCGCGTCCAGCCCGGCCTCCGCGATCGCCGGGGGAAGCACGAGGTTGGCGTACGCGTCGGAGTCGGACACCGCTCGCAGCACCTCGTAGGCGACGAGCCGCGCCGGCTGCACCGTCCGCCGGGGCCCGCGCTCGTCGGTGCGTGCTGCGGGTCGGGGACGGCGGACCCCCTGCTGCTGGTGTCGCTCCTGCCTGCTCACGATCCCGCCCGCCGCTCGCCGCCCTGCAGGCCCCGCCACCAGTCGGCGGCGTTCATCGCCCCCTTGCCTGCCGGCTGCACGCGGGTCACCGCGAGGGGCGCGGTCGCGGTGCCGATCAGCAGCGCCGTCCTGGTGCCCGAGAGCACGCCGGGAGGCAACTGCTCCTCCCCGGCCGCGGGCTCGGCGGCGAGGATCTTCAGGCGCTGCCCGTCCACCGTCGTGTGGGCGCCGGGCTCGGGCGTCACCCCGCGGAACCGTGCGAACACCGACGACACGGGCTGCGTGAAGTCGAGGAGTCCGTCCGCCAGGCTCAGCTTCGCCGCGAACGTCGGCTCGCCCTCCTGCGGCACCGCCCGCGCCTCTCCCGCCGCGATCGCCGCGACCACCTCCGCGGTCAGGTCGGCGCCGTCGCGCGCGAGCGCCTCCAGCGCCTCGCCGGCCGTCGCCGACGACGGCACCGCCACGGTGCGCCGTGCGAACACGTCGCCCGCGTCGAGCTCCGGCACGAGCTGGAAGACGCTGGCGCCCAGCACCTCGTCGCCCGCGATCAGCGCGCGCTGCACCGGCGCCGCGCCACGCCAGGCGGGCAGTAGGGAGAAGTGCAGGTTGATCCATCCGGCGTCCGGCGTCGACAGCAACGGCTCGCGCACGAGCCCGCCGTAGGCGACGATCACGCCCAGCTCGGGCTCGAGCGCGGCGATCTCCGCGGTCACCGCGTCATCCAGACGGGCCGCCCGGATGACCGGGAGGCCCCGTTCTGCGGCAGCCTGGGCGACGGGCGACGGCGTCAGCACGCGCTTGCGGCCGAGCGGCGCATCCGGTCTCGTCACCACCGCGGCGATGTCGTGCTCCGCAGCGAGGCGATGGAGTGTGGGCACGGCAGCGGAGGGCGTGCCGGCGAAGACGAGGCGCATGAAGGTTCTCCGGAAGGGGTCAGAGCTCTGGATCGAGGATATCGAGGCGCACCGTGAGCGCGCTCCGGGCCGTGCGCGCTCGGCCCCGCCGTCCGTTCACGGCCTCCGCCACCACGGCTGCGCGCAGGACGGTCGCCACCCGCACCCCGGCGCCGTAGTCGAAGCGGACCAGGGCGCGCACGCGCGGAGGGTCGTCGTCGTCCTCGAAGATCGGAAGAGCACAC
>NZ_SSDO01000158.1:0-487 GCF_004794395.1 Microbacterium sp. K41
GCGGGCACCGCGGAGAACCGGGCGAGCACGCGCCGCGTCACCTCGGGCGCCAGCATGCCGTCACCTGCGGCGAGGGCGCGGACCGCGGCGATCAGGTCCTCCGCCCCGGCGTTCTTCAGCAGGAAGCCGCTGGCCCCGGCATCCAGCGCGCGGTACAGGTAGTCGTCGCGGTCGAACGTCGTGATGATCGCGATGGCCGCGCGGACCGCCGGATCCGCGACGATCCGCTCGGTGGCCTCGATGCCGTCCATGTCGGGCATCTGCACGTCCATCGTGATGACGTCGGGGAGCAGGGCGGACGCCTGGGCCACGGCCTCCGCTCCGGTCGAGGCCTCGCCCACCACCGTGATGTCGGGCTGTGTCTCCAGGATCGTGCGGAACCCGGTGCGCAGCAGCGCATGGTCGTCCACGAGCAGCACGCGGATGGCGTCGGCGCTCATCGGCTCGCTCCCGCCGCGACCGGGGCGAGGGGCACCCGGGCCCGCAC
>NZ_SSDO01000159.1:0-274 GCF_004794395.1 Microbacterium sp. K41
CAGGGGCGTGGGGGCGGACGCGGCGATGCGGGGCAGCCGCCCGGCTCCGTCGCGCCGTGCGGTCAGGCGCAGCGCCGTTGCCTCGGTGCGGAATCCGCTGCGGTCGAGGTCACGGGCGACACGCTCGAACTCCTCGGCCGGGATCGCCCGGTCGGGGTGGGCGCGCTGCCGTGCCTCCAGTCGCACGGCCTCGGCCCGCGCCGTCCACCCCGGTGTCGCGAGGGCGGTGAACCGTCGGGCGGCCAGACGTGCCGCGCGCTCGGCGGCCGCGGGA
>NZ_SSDO01000017.1:0-564 GCF_004794395.1 Microbacterium sp. K41
CGGGGCGTAGGCGTCGATCGCCGTGAACCACTCCCGCCGCGGGCGTCGTGTGCATCGTGCTGGTGCTGCTGGCGGCCACGGCGCAGATCACGCTCATCCTGTTCCGCACGGGCTCGATGTCGCCGACCATCCCGGCCGGATCGGTCGCCGTCGTGCAGCGGGTCCCTGCCGCGGCGGTGGAGGTCGGCGACGTCGTGACGGTCGACCGCCCCGGCGACCTGCCCGTGACCCACCGCGTGACCGCGGTGCAACCGGGCGCCGCGGCGGGGGAGCGCGTGCTGACGCTGCGGGGCGATGCGAACGCGGTCGACGACCCGTTTCCGTACACCGTGACCTCCGTGCGCACCGTGCTGTTCGCGGTGCCGGGCCTGGCGACCGTGATCGTCGTACTCGGGCATCCCGTCGTGCTCGGCGGCATGACCGTGGCCGCGACCGCGCTGGTGGTGTGGGCCTTCTGGCCGCGGTCGCCGCGACGCGCTCGCGCCGAGGGCGGTCCGCTGTGAGGCCCCGCGTCGCGCTCGCGGTCCTGGCGCCCGTCTGCCTGGCCCTCGCGGCACCGGCGGC
>NZ_SSDO01000160.1:0-18756 GCF_004794395.1 Microbacterium sp. K41
CGTCCACGGCGGCGGGAGCGACACCGTCGACCGCCGCGGTGGCGATGGCTCCCGCGGCGAGGGCCTGCCGCGTCCCGTCGTCCACCAGGGAGGGCAGCAGCGCGACCGTCTCCAGGTAGGGGCCGGGCACGCCGTGGTAGCCGAGCCGCTCGAACACCACCACCAGGTCGCCGAGGGTGCCGCCGAAGCCGCCCGCCTCCTCGCTCACCCGCAGCCCCAGCAGCCCGAGCTCGGCGAACTGCGCCCACAGGGCGAGCCCGGGGGCGGTGTCGCCGTCGGCCCAGGCACGTGCGACGTCGGCGCCGCCCGCGCCCTCCACGATCTCGTCGATGGCCTCCGCGAACGCGGTCTGTTCTTCCGTGGGCAGGAACCGCATCAGGCGCGCCTTCCGTCTCCGCCGCGGGGGAGTCCGAGGATCCGCTCCGCGATGATGTTCCGCTGCACCTCGTTGGTGCCCGCGTAGATGGGACCGGCGAGCGCGAACTGGTAGTCGTCGACCCAGCGCCCGCCGTCGACCGCCGACTCCCCGCGCAGCTCGGACTCCGGTCCCAGGATGCGCAGCGCGGTCTCGTGGATGTGTACGTCGAGCTCCGACCAGAACACCTTGTTGATGCTGCCCTCCGCGCCGACCGCACCACCGTCGAGCAGGGTGCTCACGGTCTGCCACGTGAACAGCCGGTAGGCCTCCGCGCCGATCCAGGCGTCCACCACGGCGTCATCCTCGCCGGTCGCGCCCCGCTCGGACTGCAGTGCGATCAGGCGGTCGGTCGCGGCGAGGAACCGTCCCGGCGCCCGCAGCGACAGTCCGCGCTCGTTGCCCGCGGTGCTCATGGCCACGCGCCACCCGTCGCCGGGAGCGCCCAGCACGTCCTCATCGGGCACGAACACGTCGTCGAAGAAGATCTCGGCGAACCCGGTCGTGCCGTCGAGCTGGGCGATCGCCCGCACCGTGATGCCCTCGGCGTCCATCGGGAACAGGAAGTACGTCAGGCCGCGGTGCCGCTGCGCTTCGGGGTCGGACCGGAACAGGCCGAACCCGCGGTCGGCCCACACCGCGCGCGAGCTCCAGATCTTCTGGCCGTTGAGCACCCATCCGCCGCGGTCGTCGTCGCGGCGGGCGGTGCTGCGGATCGCGGCGAGGTCGCTGCCCGCTCCGGGCTCCGACCACGCCTGCGCCCAGATCAGCGAGCCGTCGGTCATGGCGCGCAGGTACCGCTCGTGCTGATCCGGGGTGCCATGCTCGAACAGGATCGGCGCGAGCAGGGAGATGCCGTTCTGCGCCACCCGGGTCGGGGCGCCCGCGCGGTAGTACTCCTCCTCGAACAGCACCCACTCCGTGATTCCGGCGTCGCGGCCGCCGTACTGCTCGGGCCAGGAGACGACGGACCAGCGGCCCTCCGCCAGCTCGGCCTCCCACGCGCGGTGCGCCGCGAAGCCCTCGGCCGTGTCCATCGAGGGCAGCGGTGTGGACGGCACGTGCTCGGTGAGCCAGGCGCGCGCCTCCGCGGCGAAGGCCTCCTGCGCGGGGGTGAGGTCGAGGTTCATCGGGATGCTCCGTCCGCGGTGTCGGCCTTGATGGTGCGCACGTCCACGCCGCCGAGGGAGTCGCCGCCCACCTCGGCGTTGTGCGCGTGGGCGGCGTGGTGCAGCCCGAACACGGAGTCCATGCCGGGGCGCAGGCCCTGCAGATCCTCCGCCTGGTTCACGGCCTTCTTCGCGAGGGCGAGCCCGAGTCGGGGCATGCGGCCGATGCGCTCGGCGAGCTCGAGCGTGCGCTGCTCCAGCTCGGACGACGGGACGACGTGGTTGACCATGCCGAGTTCGTGCGCGCGGGCGGCGGGCATCCGGTCGCCGGTGTACAGCATCTCCTTGGCCGCGCGGGGGTTGGTCACCCAGGGGTGTGCGAAGTACTCGACGCCGGGGATGCCCATCGCGACGACCGGGTCCTGGAAGAACGCGTCGTCGGAGGCGACGATGAAGTCGCACGACCAGGCGAGCATGAGCCCTCCGGCGATGCAGGCACCCTGCACCATCGCGATCACGGGCTTGGGGATCTCGCGCCAGCGGCGGCACATCCCCAGGTAGACCTCGGACTCGCGGGCGAAGCGGGAGTCGACGCCCTGGGCTCCGACGTGGTCCCACCAGATGACGGCCCTGCGCTCGAAGCTCTGGTCGATGTCGCGCTCCGGGGTGCCGATGTCGTGCCCGGCGCAGAAGTGCTTCCCGTTCCCGCCGAGCACGATCACCTTCACGGCGTCGTCGTCCACGGCGCGGGTGAACGCGGCGTCGAGGGCGTAGGTGACCTTCGAGTTCTGAGCGTTGCGGTACTGGGGGCGGTTCAGCCGGATGATCGCGGTCGTGCCGCGCACCTCGTAGGTGACCACGGCGTCCGAGTCGTCGGTCATGGCGGGTTCCTCTCTGAACTCCCGGGAGCGAAACCAAACAATCGCTTGGTTTAGTTTGATACTATACGGGAACGGTCCGCCGAAGACCACGACTCGATGAGGAGCACAGATGGACGCGACGCAGCACGACGCGGACGAGCGATTCCGCGCCGAGATCCGCGGCTGGCTGGAAGAGAACCTCACCGGTCGCTTCGCCGCGCTGCGCGGCCGCGGCGGCTCCGGTCGCGAGCACGAGGACTTCGAGGCGCGCCTGGAGTGGAACCGGCACCTGGCCGCTGCGGGGTGGACGTGCGTGGGCTGGCCGGTCGAGCACGGCGGCCGCGGACTCAGCATCGCGCAGCAGGTCATCTTCCACGAGGAGTACGCCCGCGCCGACGCCCCCGCCCGCGTGAACCATCTGGGGGAGGAGCTGCTCGGCCCCACCCTCATCGCGCACGGCACGCCCGCGCAGCAGGCCCGCTTCCTGCCGCGCATCGTCGCGGTCGAGGAGCTGTGGTGCCAGGGCTACTCGGAGCCGGGCGCCGGATCCGACCTCGCCGCGGTGGCGACCAAGGCTCAGCGCACGGGCGACGAGTGGTCCGTCACGGGGCAGAAGGTGTGGACGTCCCTCGCGCAGCACGCCGACTGGTGCTTCGTGATCGCCCGCACCGAACCGGGATCGAGCCGCCACCAGGGTCTGTCGTATCTGCTCGTGCCGATGGACCAGCCCGGCGTCGAGGTGCGCCCGATCCTGCAGCTCACCGCGACCAGCGAGTTCAACGAGGTGTTCTTCGACGACGCCCGCACCGATGCCGACCTCGTCGTAGGCGGCGAGGGGAACGGCTTCCGCGTCGCGATGGCGACCCTCGGCTTCGAGCGCGGCGTCTCCACCCTCGCGCAGCAGATCGCGTTCCGTCGCGAGCTCGACGCCGTGATCGAGACGGCGCAGCGCACCGGCGCGATCGACGATGCCGTGATCCGCGACCGGCTCGTGCGCGCCCGCATGGACCTGGAGGTGATCCGCCAGCACGCCCTCCGCACGCTCGGCGGTGCCCAGGGCGACGGCGCCTCCGTCGCGAAGCTGCTGTGGTCGAACTGGCACCGCGCGCTCGGCGAGCTCGCGATGGAGGTCGCCGGACCCGAGGCCCTGCGGGTCGGCGCGGACTACGCGCTTGACGACCTGCAGACGCTGTTCCTGTTCAGCCGCGCCGACACGATCTACGGCGGTTCCGACGAGATCCAGCGCACCGTCATCGCCGAGCGCGTGCTCGGCCTACCCCGAGAGGCCCGCCCATGAGCTCTTCCGCCCCCGCCTACGTCCCCGGTCACGGCCTGCTCGACGGGAAGCGCGTCGTCATCACGGCCGCCGCCGGAGCCGGCATCGGTCAGGCCGCCGCGGTCCGCTGCCTGGAGGAGGGCGCGGCGCTCGTGGTGCTCGGCGACACGCACGCCGGCCGCCTCGCCGAGACGCAGAGCGAGCTGGGTGACCGTTTCGGCGCCGACCGCGTGCGCACCGCCGTGTGCGACGTGACCGTCGAGGACCAGGTCGCCGCCCTCCTCGACCTCGCGGAGGACGGCGGCGCGATCGACGTGATGATCAACAACGCCGGGCTCGGCGGGTCGGTGTCGATCCTCGACATGACCGACGAGCAGTGGGACAGGGTGATCGACGTGACCCTCACCGGCACGTTCCGGTGCCTGCGCGCGGTCGGCCGCCGCATGGTCGCGGCGGGCACGGCCGGCGTCATCGTCAACAACGCGTCCGTGATCGGCTGGCGCGCGCAGGTGGAGCAGGCCCACTACGCCGCCGCGAAGGCCGGCGTGATGGCGCTCACCCGCAGCGCGGCGATGGATTTCGCGCCGCACGGCATCCGCGTGAACGCCGTGTCACCGAGCCTCGCGATGCACCCGTTCCTGGAGAAGGTCACCTCGCCCGAGCTGCTGGAGCAGCTGAAAGCGCGCGAGGCGTTCGGCCGGGCCGCGGAACCCTGGGAGGTCGCCAACGTCATGGTGTTCCTCGCCAGCGCATACTCCTCTTATATGACCGGCGAGGTCGTCGCCGTCAGCAGTCAGCACGCGTGAACCCGGAGAGAAGGAACACCATGGCAGAGGCATACATCGTCGACGCGGTCCGCTCGCCCGTCGGGAAGCGGGGCGGCTCGCTGTCCGGCATCCACCCGGCCGACCTCGGCGCGCACAGCCTGAAGGCGCTCGTGGAGCGGACGGGCATCGACCCTGGCGCGCTCGACGACGTGATCATCGGCGCGACCGACACGATCGGAGGACAGGCGGGCAACGTGGGTCGCTCCGCCGTGCTCGTCGCTGGCTTCCCCGAGCACGTGCCCGGCGTCACGATCGACCGGCAGTGCGGTTCGAGCCAGCAGGCCGTGCACTTCGCCGCGCAGGCCGTGATGAGCGGGACCAGCGACCTGGTGATCGCCGGCGGTCTGCAGAACATGTCGCAGCTGCCGATCTCCTCGGCCATGGTGGCCGGAGAGGCATACGGCTTCACCACGCCGTTCGCCGAGTCGCCGGGCTGGCAGGAGCGCTACCCCGGGCAGGAGATCTCGCAGTTCGTCGGCGCGGAGATGATCGCCGAGAAGTGGGACATCACGCGCGAGGAGATGGAGCGGTTCGCGCTGGAGAGCCATCAGCGGGCGGCCAGAGCGCAGGACGAGGGTCGGTTCGACGGCGAGATCGCCCCGCTGAACGGGCTCGACCGCGACGAGGGCGTGCGCCGCGACACCTCGCTCGAGCGTATGGCGGGCCTGCAGACGCTCACCCCCGGCGGACGGCTCACGGCTGCCGTGGCCTCGCAGATCAGCGACGCCTCCAGCGCGGTGCTCGTCGCGAGCGCGCAGGCGGTGAAGGACCACGGGCTCACGCCCCGCGCGCGCATCCACCACCTGTCGGTGCGCGGCGACAGCCCGGTGTTCATGCTCACCGCGCCGATCCCCGCCACGCGGTACGCGATGGAGCGCACGCGCATGAGCCTCGACGACATCGACCTGTTCGAGGTGAACGAGGCCTTCGCGTCGGTCGTGCTCGCCTGGATGCGCGAGACCGGGGTGCCGCACGAGAAGGTGAACGTGAACGGGGGCGGCATCGCCCTCGGTCACCCGATCGGCGCGACGGGCACCCGTCTCATGACGACGCTGCTGAACGAGCTCGAACGCACCGGCGGTCGCTACGGTCTGCAGACCATGTGCGAGGGCGGCGGTCTCGCCAACGTCACCATCATCGAGCGCCTCTGAGGCTGCGCATCCGGGCCTGACGACGGACGACCCGCGGATGGCGTGCGTCCGGGCCCCGGGGGGGCGCGGCTCCCCGGGGCTCAGGCGAGGACGCAGGAGGCGGCGGCGCGGAGGTGGGCCACGGCGTCGCGCACCACGCGGTCGACGAGCTCCTCGCAGCTGGGGAGGTCGTCGATCAGCCCCACCACCTGGCCGGCGGCGAGCATGCCCGCGGAGGTGTCGCCGTCGACGAGCCCGGCCTTCAGCAGCACCGGAGTGTTCGCGGCGAGGGTCATCTGCGTCCAGGAGCGCCCGGTCGCCTTCTTCATCGACACGGCATCCCGCACCAGCTGCGGCCAGCTCAGGCCGCTCAGCTTCTTGAACTCCCACGACCGGCGCAGCGTCGGCAGCAGGCGGGACACCCCGCTTCCGCCCTCCAGTCCCTCCACGAACTCGGTGCGCAGCAGGCGGTGGGGCATGCCGTCGGCCTTCGAGGTGACGACCGTGCCGTCCAGCCCGACGTCGAGGTATCGCCGCTTCACGGCCTCGGGCACCGAACTGTCGCTCGTGAGCAGGAACCGCGTGCCCATCCCGACCCCGGCGGCGCCGTACGCGAGCGCGGCGGCGAGACCCCGTCCGTCGTGGAAGCCGCCGGCCGCGATCACGGGGATGTCGACGGCCGCGACCACCGAGGGCAGCAGGATCGAGGTGGGCACGGCGCCGGTGTGACCGCCGCCCTCACCGCCCTGCACCATCACGGCGTCCGCACCCCACGCCGCGACCTTCTCGGCGTGCCGCACGGCCCCGATCGAGGGGATCACGACCACGCCGTGGTCCTTGAGTCGCTCGATCAGCTCGCGTCGTGGGGCGAGAGCGAAGCTGGCGACCTTCACGCCGTGCCGGATGAGCAGTTCGACGCGCTCGGTGGCATCCCCGGCGTCGGCGCGCAGGTTCACGCCGAAGGGCCGGTCGGTGCGCTCGGTCACCTCGATGATCTGCCGTTCGAGCTCGTCGATGGTCATGGTGGCGGAGGCGAGGATGCCCAGCGCTCCGGCCTGCGCGGTGGCGGTGACCAGGCGGGCGCCGGCGACCCAGCCCATGCCGGTCTGCACGATCGGATGGTCGACGCCGGTCAGGCGCGTGAGCGGCGTGGAGAGCTGCGGGGGCGTGGTCATGATGCGATCACCTCTCGGTCGCGGAGTCCGCGGGGGTCGAGACGCTCGCGCACCAGGCGCAGCTCCTCGGCGGTGGGCTGCCGGGTCTCGGGGACGACGGCGGGGATGTGCAGCGGGAAGCCGGTGGCCGCGACCACCCGGTCGAGGGTCACGCCGGGGTGCAGGCTGACGAGGGCGACCGTGTCGCCGGGGCCGGTCAGGTCGAGCACCGCGAGGTCGGTGACGATGCGGCGCACGTCGTGGAAGCGGTGGGCCCCGGCCGTGCGCGCCCTGGCCGGCCCGACGCCCGTGACCACGTCCACCCGGTCCACGAACACGCGCGGGCTGTGGCGGGCGACCCAGTAGCTGGTCGCGTGGTTGACGGTGTTCGTGGCGGCGGCCCTGGCGCCGAGCAGCTGCCGGGTGGGACGGTCGCGGTCGCCGATCGCGGACAGGTTCTGGTCGCCGTGGCGGTCGAGCTGTGCGGCCCCCATGATCACGTGGCGGCGACCGCGGGCGATCAGCTCGAACAGCTGCGCGTAGGGGAGCGGCGCCTCCGGCTCGCGGAACGGCTCGTCGACGGCGGGGGTGTCGGCGTACAGGGTGGCTTCGCCGTCGCTGAGCAGCAGGCCGGGCGCGTGCGTGAGCCGCGCGAGCCGCACCCCGACGGTGGGCACGATGCCGACGGGGCTCGCGAGGATCGTGCCCGCGCCGCGGAAGAGGTCGCTGCACGCGGCGATCGCGACCTCGGCGCGCGTGGCCGTCATGGTGTCGCCGCCTCACTCGTCCGCGGGGCGAGCTCGCCCGCCCGGAACCGGGTCAGATACGCCTCACGGTCCGCGGGCGAGGCGGCCGCGGCGGCGTAGGCGCGCTGCCCCTCCTCGTCGCGGTCGTGATGGGGCGGATGCGCCGTGAACCCGGCTCCGCCCGGGGCATGCACGATCCGGTTGGTGAGCGTGCGGTCGAGGAAGCGCGCCGTGGGGCCGAGCCCCGTCCACAGCGCGGCGGTGTCCACCACCTCCTCCACGCTCACCACGGTGTGCGCCGCCGCGCCCGCGAACAGGTCGTCGAAGAACAGGTCCGGCCCGAGGCACACGGCGGTGCCGGCGGCGTCGGCCCGATCGAGGTGGAGCAGGGCGAGGTCGAGGGGCACGGCGGGCATCGCCACCAGCACCTCGGCGTCGGCGTAGGGCGATGTGATCGTGCGGATCTGGGGGTTGCGGCTGACGGCGTCCGAGCCCGCCCCCGCCCGGGTGGCCTCGAAGGGCAGGCGCCGGGCGGCGGCGCGGAGTCCGGCGACCAGCATCGCCTCGTCGTACTCCACGCTGCGCACCGCGCCGGACTGCCGGGCGTCCGCGAAGTAAGGGTCGATCGCGATGCTGTCGAGCGAGACGAACCCGTGCACGATCTCGGACGCCTGGCCGGTGGCGCAGAGCAGGCCCACGTCCGGTCCGCCGAAGCTGACGATGCGCAGGTCGCGCGCCCCGGAGAGCACGATCTGCCGCACGAGGGCCATCGGCTTACGCCGCGAACCCCAGCCGCCGACGCCGATCGTCATGCCGTCGCGGATCAGCGGCGCGAGATCGGCGGCGGATCCGGCGGTGGTCATGTCGTCAGGTTCTCGCCGGTCGCGACGAACGCGTCGCGGTGCTGGTCGGCGACGCCGGCGAGGTTGAGCTCGAACGTGAAGCCCTGCTCGAACCGGTAGCTGCGGTTGACGTCGATCGGGTCGATGCCGTTCAGCGCCTCCTTGGCGGCGCGGATGACGCGCGGGTCCTTCGCGGCGATCTCCTCCGCGAGCGCGAGCGCGGTCGCGTCGAGGTCGGCGCGCGGCACCACCGCGTCGACGGATCCGAACTCCGCGAGACGCTGCGCCGTCACCGTGCGGCTCGTGAAGTACAGCGAGCGCAGCAGATGCTGCGGCACGAGGCGGGCCAGGTGGGTGGCGGCGCCGAGCGCGCCGCGGTCCACTTCGGGCACGCCGAAGGTCGCGTCGTCGGAGGCGACGATCACGTCGCTGTTGCCGACGAGGCCGATCCCGCCGCCCAGGCAGAAACCGTTGACGGCGGCGATGACCGGAACGGCGCACTCGTAGATGGCCTTGAACGCCTCGTAACAGCCGCGGTTGGCGCCGAGGATGCCGGAGAAGCCCTCGATGCGCTGCATCTCCTTGATGTCGACGCCCGCGTTGAACCCGCGGCCCTCGGCGCGGAGGATGACGACGCGGGTCTCGGCGTCGGCCGTGGCCTCGCGCATCGCGGCGGCCACGTCGAACCACCCGGCGACGGGGAGTGCGTTCACCGGCGGGTAGTCCATCGTGACGGTGCGGACGCCGCGAGGGTGCAGGGTGGAAGTGATCGTCATCGGACACCTAACCTAACGTTTGCTCAAGCACCCTAGCAGTTGCTTGGTTATCGACGGAACCCTCACCGTGCATTTGCCCTAGCAATTGCTTGGTTGGTATGCTCGGGCGCATCCCACCCGCGTCCGCCGACGCCGCTCGAAGGAGAGTCGACCATGGCAGGAATACTCGAAGGCCGCGTGGCCATCGTCACCGGTGCCGGTCGCGGCCTCGGCCGAGAGCACGCGCTGGAGCTCGCGCGCCAGGGGGCGAAGGTGGTCGTGAATGACCTCGGCACGACCCTCGACGGTGACGGCGTCTCGGTCGGTCCGGCGCAGGAGGTCGTCGAGCTCATCGAGGCCGCCGGGGGAGAGGCGATCGCGAACGGCGCCGACATCGCCGACTTCGCGCAGGCCGGGGCCCTCGTCGAGCAGGCGCTCACGGCGTTCGGACGACTGGACATCCTCGTGAACAACGCCGGGTTCGTGCGCGACCGCATGCTGGTCAACGCCGGCGAGGACGAGTGGGACGCGGTGATCCGCGTGCACCTCAAGGGGCACTTCGCGCCGCTGCGCCACGCGAGCGCGCACTGGCGTGCCGAGGCCAAGGCCGGGCGGCAGCCGGTCGCCCGCGTCGTGAACACCTCGTCCGGCGCCGGGCTCCAGGGCAGCATCGGGCAGGCGGCCTACTCCGCCGCGAAGGGCGGCATCGCCTCCCTCACCCTCGTGGCCGCCGCCGAGCTGCAGCGGTACGGCGTGCACGTCAACGCGATCGCCCCATCCGCCCGCACGCGCATGACCGAGGGGCCCTTCGCCGACGCGATGGCCGCGCCCGCGCACGGCTTCGATCGCATGGACCCGGCGAACGTCTCGCCCGTGGTCGCCTGGCTCGCCAGCGCGGACTGCGACGTCACCGGCCGCGTGCTGGAGATCGAGGGCGGCCGCCTCTGCCTGGAGGAGGGATGGCGGCACGGGCCCCGGCGTGACCGGGATCGGCGGTGGGACGCGGCCGAGGTCGGCGAGGCGGTGCGGGCCCTGGTCGCCGAAGCTGCTGCCCCCGAGCCGGTGTACGGCGCATGAGCGCGGGCGACTGGGCCGGGCGCGACCTCGGCGAGCGGACAGTCGGCTACGACGAGCGCGACGCGATCCTCTACGCGCTGTCGGTCGGGGCCGCCGCGACCGACCTCGATCTCGTGTTCGAGGACCGTCTGCGCGTGCTCCCGTCGTTCGGGCTGACGCTCGCGCAGTGGGCGCCCGACGTGCTCGCCGAGGCGGGGGCGTTCGACGACCGCGCCGTGCACGGCTCGCAGACGCTGGAGGTGCACCGGCCGCTGCCGCGCTCGGGCGAGCTGCGGCTGTCCGCCCGCGTTGGCGACGTGTGGGACAAGGGTTCCGCGGCCGTGTTCGACGTGATCGTGGAGTGCGCCGAGTTCACCGCGACCTGGTCACTGTTCGCGCCCGGTGCGGGCGGGTTCGGTGGGGGACGGGGCCCGGCGCGGGCTGCCACCGACGAGCGACCGGTGGGTGCGACGGCCGCCGTGACGACGTTCCCGACGCAGGCCGCCCTGTACCGGCTGACCGGCGACCGCCACCACATCCACATCGATCCCGCGGCGTCCGCGCGGATCGGGCAGACCGTGCCGATCCTCCAGGGGCTGTGCACGCTCGCCGCCACCACCCTCGTCCTCGCTTCCGAGCAGGGCGCGCATCCGGCCGACCTCCGCTCGCTACGGGGCCGGTTCAGCGGTCCGGTCATCCCGGGCGATGTGCTCGAGGTCGAGTCGTGGCACGGCGGCGACTTCGAGTTGCGGCGCGACGGGACGTCCGTGATCTCCGACGGCCGGGCGGTGTTCGCATGAGCCGGGTGCTGGTGGTCGGCGCGACCGGGATGATCGGCAGTCACGTTGCCGCCGACCTCGCCGCGCGCGGTGACGCGGTGACCGTGATGGCGCGGCGCGAGCCGTCCGAGCGCGACCCCCGGGCCATCGCCGGGATGCCGCGCCTCCGGGGCGACTACACCGACGCCGGGTCCGCCGCGCTGCTCGACGGTTTCGACGCGGTCGTGTTCGCGGCGGGCAACGACATCCGCCACGTGCCCGCCGCGCAGGAGGACGACGCGTTCTGGGAGCGCACGCAGAGCGTCGGGGTGCCGCGCTTCGCCGCGCTCGCGAAGACCGCGGGCGTCGGCCGGTTCGTGCAGATCGGCAGCCACTACCACCAGCTGCACCCGGAGTGGGCGGAGCGGATCCCCTACGTGGCGGCGCGGCGCGACGCCGACGAGCGCACCCGCGCCCTGAGCGACGACGGTTTCGCGGCGATCACCCTGAACCCGCCGTCGATCGTCGGCGCCGATGAGCGCGGCCTGCGGCGGTTCGCCCGCATGATCGCGTGGACGCGCGGCGAGCTCGACGAACCCGCGCTGTTCGCCCCGCCGGGCGGCACCAACTACCTGTCGGTGCGCTCGCTCTCGCAGGCCGTGCAGGGCGCGCTCGATGCGGGCGAGGGCGGGCGGGCCTACCTGGTGGGCGACGCGAACCTCACGTATCGCGACTACTTCCAGCTGCTCGCCGACGCCGCCGGCAGCGCGCACACGATCGAGGAGCGCGACGAGGAGCATCCGTTCCAGCCCGACCGCTTCATCGTGCAGGGCCGCGGCGCGGTGATCGCGTACGAGCCGGACCCCGCGGAGACCGCCCTGCTCGGCTACGACCGGGGCGATGTCGAGCGCGCGCTGGCGGAGATCGTCACCGCGGCGGACGCGCAGCGCTGAGCCGCTCCCACAGCACGGCCGTCGCGGCGAGAGTGTCGGCGAGGGTGCCGTCCGTGCGCAGCACCTCGTCGGCGATCGCGATCCGGTCGGCCTCGGCGCCCTGTGCGCGGAGCCGCCGCTCGGCCTCGGCCGCATCGTGCCCCCGCTCCTCCCGCAACCGGCGCAGGCGCATGGCCTCGGCGGCTTCGACCGTCACGACCCGGTCGTACGTCCAGGGCAGGGGGGCGGTGGTGCGGCTGAGCAGCGGGATCTCGTGCACCACGACACCCGGTTCGCGGCGGGCCTCGGCGATGCGCGCAGCCACCTCGGCCAGCAGAGCCGGGCGCAGCAGGGCGTTGTAGCGGGAGAGGAGGGCGGGATCGTCGAACACGCGTGCCGCGACCGCCGCCCGGTCGAGAGACCCGTCCGCCGTGCGGACCTCGGCCCCGAGCAGCGCCGTGATCCGGTCGAGCAGCGCCGCGCCGTCCGTGGTGCCGGGATCGACGATGGCACGGGCGGCCGCGTCACCGTCTACGATGCGGGCACCGTGCGCGGCCAGGGCGCGCGCGACCGTGCTCTTCCCCGCGGCGATCCCGCCCGTGAGTCCGACCAGGATCGCCGCCGTCACGAGGGTTCTCCGTGTCGCGACGCGTCAGGGACGGACGAAGCGGACCTCGGTCAGCGTCTCGCCGAGGAAGGGCTCGGTGTGCGAGGCGCCGTCGAGGTGGAAGCCGTTGCGCGTGTAGAAGCGGTGCGCGCGGGGGTTGTCCTCCGCGACCCACAGGTAGAGCGGCTCGTCCTTCTCGACTGCGGCGTCGAACAGCTTCTGGCCGATGCCGGTGGAGTGGTACGCGTCGAGCAGGTAGATGAAGTAGAGCTCCCGGAAGGCGGGGGCGTCCTTGTCGCGGGCGGGGCCGGAGCCGACGAAGCCGACGATCTCGCCGTCGACGAGGGCCGCGTTCATCTTGAAGTCGGGGCCCTGGGCGGCCCAGTGCGTCCACAGCTCGGCCATGCGGCGGGGCGAGACCTTCTCCAGCGCGGCCTTGCTGATCAGGTGATCGTAGGTCTCGTGCCAGCACTGCGCGTGCACGCGACCGAGGGCTTCGGCATCCACATCACGGACCGGACGGACGATGACTTCGGGCTGGGCTTCGGCGCTCATGCGGTGACTCTACGCGCGGCCCGTGAAAACTCGAAATCGGCGCGGAGCGGGGTGACGCGCGGGTGAACGGCCTGGAGGAACCGCACAACGATATTCACGGTTCGTGCGCCGCTGGCTACGATCGTCCCTCGTGAACGTGATCTGGCGGACCCTCCTCGTGATCCTCGGCGCGCGGCGTCGCGTGCGGCAGGGGAAGACCCTCGACCCGACCGCGGTGAGCAGCGTCACCGTCACGACCCTCCCCACCGACCTCGACATCCTCCGGCACATGAACAACGGCCGCTATCTGTCGCTGTTCGACCTCGGCCGTTGGGATCACCTGATCCGCACCGGGCTGTTCGACGTGATGAAGCAGCGCGGCTGGTACGCGGTCGTCTCGAGCGAGACCATCACGTTCCGCAAGTCGCTGCAGCTGTGGCAGCGCTTCGAGGTGCAGTCGCGGTTCATCGGCCACGACGACAGGGCGCTGTTCCTGGAGCACCGGGCCGTGGTCGACGGCGAGGTGTACGCCAGGGCCATCGTGCGGGCGCGCGTGCTGCGGCGCACAGGCGGCACCGTGAGCAACGAGGAGCTGTTCGCCGCGGTCGGCAAGCCGGAGGGCGTGCCGGAGATCGACGCCTGGGTGCACGACTGGGCGGCGGCCTCCGCCCTCCCGCCCGTGCGCACGCCCGCCCCCAGCGTCTGGAACTGATCAGGCGCGCGGCGGGCGCACTGCCGATATATTGACGCTGTGCTGGCCATCCTGACGACCGCCGGGCGCGTGCTGCTGCGGCACTGGCCCGCGCTCATGGCGTGGTACCTGGCCGGGGTCCTCGTGCACTACGTGATCACCGAGATCGCCGGTTTCGTGGGTGCCACCTCGGCCACGCTGGGCTTCCTGGTGCTGCCCATCGCGATCCTCGCCCGGCTCGTCAGCCTGGTGGCCATGTTCCTGGTGCTGCGCGACGGGCTGCGCAACCTGCAGGAGGTCGCCCCGCTCCCGGAGTCCGCCGCCGACCGGCGCCGGACGTTCCTCACCGCGCTGCTCGCCGGGATCCTCCCCTTCTTCGCCGTGTACTGGGCGCAGGGCCTGCTCGGCGAGGACGTGCGCACCTACTCGGCCCGTGCCCTCGAGGTGCGCTCCGGGATCATCTGGACGGCGAGCGTCAACGGCGAACCGGCCGTCGGCTCGGAGGACACGGTGCTCAACCTGCCCCTCAACGTCTGGACGATCGCGATCATCGTCGTCGCGTTCGCCGGGCGATGGGCGTGGTCGAAGTGGTCGCCGAAACTCGCCGCCTGGCTCTCGCCCGTGGCGGTGTACTTCGAGGTCGTCTGGGTGTTCTTCTCGGTCATGGTGCTCGGCGACGTGTTCGACGCGATCAAGGCCTGGGTCGACAGCCGAGCCGCGATGGCGGTCCTGGAAGACGTGCGCGAGGGACTGCTGGACGCGGTCGCGCCGCTGCGGTGGCTGTGGGACGGGGTCGGCTGGGTGCTGTCGGAGGCCGGTCCGGTGCTGCTGGCGCCGCTGGCGTGGCTCACGATCGCCGGCGTCGTGTTCGGGCAGGCGATCGTGGCCGAGAAGCTGCGCGTCGAGAGCCGGTTCCTGTCGCGGTTCCGTCAGCACGCCGAGGCCATCCCCAACCCGCTCGTGCGCCGGCTCAGAGACCTCGGCGACGAACTCGGCGCCCGGTTCCGCCCGATCGGTCGCGCGCTGCTGCTGATGTGGCGGGCCGGCCCGCTCCTGGTCGCGTCATACGCCCTGCTGTACGTGGTGGTGAAGGCGCTCGAGTCGTACCTGGCCTTCGGTCTCACCCGCCTGATCGGTCCGCACGACTTCGTCTTCTGGGCGGTCGCGACGCCCCTCGTGTCCCTCGTCCCGATGCTGCTGATCGAGCCCGTGCGCATCGCCGTGATCAGCGGCGCGTACGACGCCACGCTCGGGCGACTGCGACGCAAGCAGCAGGAGCGCTCCGACACCACCACCGGTTCCGCGGCCGAGGCGGAGATGCGCGCCGTCGCCGATGCCGCGGGGCTGCTGCCCTCCTCGGTCGACGCGGTCGCCGCGGCCGTCGTCGCCGCCCCGCCGCGCGATGCCGTGGGGGGTCAGAGCTCGAACGCGAACCTGAGGAACGAGCCGCCCGCGTCGTAGGGTCGCACGTCCACCCAGAACGGGCCCTCCGCGTCGTCCGGCACCACGAACGGCACGACCAGCTCGTACTCCCCGGCCTCTGCGCTCAGGCACGTCTCCGGCTCGTCCGGGTCGGACAGCAGCCCGATCTCCAGACGCACGGGGCGCCACTCGCGGCCCGTCGCCCGCTCCACCAGCTTCGGGGTCTCGCAGCCGATGCCCGCGGTGCTCGCGTCGACCGGCACCGCCACGGCGATCAGCCGCGTGCCGTCGGGGACGTCGAGGCCGCTCACGTCGTCGATCTCGCCCCCGCGCACCGGGCCCCACTCGGCTCCGGCGAGGTCGGCCGAGGCGTCTTCGTCGACCGTGATCGCGGTGACCGCCCTGGCCCCGAACCCGAAGTACTGATACCACTCCTGCCAGCCGACGGCCGCAGCGGTGACCGGGGCGAGCACCGCGAGGGCGACGAGCGCGACGGCGTTGCGACGCCACCACGACGGCCGACGCGGGGCCGGTGCGGGCTCGACCGCGATCGCGGGTGGCAGCGGCGGGGGAGGGATGGTCATCGGCGGGCCCACCCGTTCTCGTCCAGGAGGATGGCGGCCTCGACCGGGAGGTCGGCGAGGTCGAGCGGCAGGTCGACGACCCCGTCGAGCAGGACCTCGCCGATGCCGGCGCCCGCGACCCCGAGGCGCAGGGTGGCGCGGTCGTCCGTGACGTCGTCTGGCAGCTCGAACGCCAGACTCCCCGCGCGCGGGACGCCGGTCACCAGCCGCTGCTGCGCGAACGTCGTCCCGCGATCGGTGGCGCTGAACGTGCGGTCGCCGATGGTGAGCTGCGCGAGCGAGAGGGTGCTGAGGTCCTGCGTCACCGCCGACGCGGCCTCCAGGTCGACCACCAGCCAGGTGCCGTCGGCCGACCAGCCGTCCGCGTCTTCGACCCGGTCGGCCAGGCGCACGTCGGTGATCGTCACGACGAGGTTGCGCACGGCGGCCTCCTCGCCGATCCGCGTGACCCGGGGGAACGCGGCCGTCGCGGCGTCGTCCGGAAGCGTGACCTTCGACACCACCCACGCGCCGGCGAGCAGCGCCGCGGTGAGCAGCCACACGAGGACGTGCTTCTTCACGGTGCCGTCCCCTCGCCGATCCGTGCCGTGAGGGTCGCGCCGACCCGCACGTCGGTCCAGTAGTCCCCGCGGATCACCCGCGAGCCGACCGCGTGCGTGGAGTCCGGCAGGGTGAGCGTGAGCTCCTCGCCCTCCCGGTAGTCGTCCGGCCCCACGAGCCAGGCGAGCAGCAGTCGAGCGGGGACGTCGGGCTGCAGCGTCGGGGCCCCGCGTCCGTCGTCGGCCCGCGACACCTGCCCCTTCTCGTCGAGGCCCTCGATGCGGATGCCGTCGACCACCGCCGACTCGGGGACGCCCGAGGTCGAGCCGCGCGGGGCGTGGAAGGTGTTCACCGCGTCGACCGTGACCACCAGCACGCGCTCGCCCTTCTCCTCGTCGGGGAACACCCACGTCTGCCCGCGGTCGTCGCGCAGCTCCACCGCCACGACCGTCAGCTCCAGGTCGGACCCCGCGTACGTCTCACCCACCGCGACCTCGGGGATCGGGTCGACCGCGGCCGCCTCCAGCCCGCCGAACACCGCGGTGCCGGCGAGGAGCAGCGCCCCCGCGCCGGTGAGCAGCCACGGGGTCGGGATCAGGTCGATGCTGCGCCGCGCCCACCCCAGCACCCTGGCCCGGGCGGCGGACGCGTCGCTGCGGCCCTGCGGCGCCGTCCCCTCCGGCGGTGTCGTGGTCACGGCAACAGCATAGGGGCGAGGTCGTGCGGCCCGGGCTCCCGCCGAAACAGGGGCCCGGTCATAGGCTGAGGATCATGGCCGAGCTCCCGCCGGATGCCGCGTCGTCCGCCCCCCTCTCCGACCGTGCGATCGACCTGGCGCGCCGCTGGGTGATCGAGGCCGCGGCGGCCGAGGTCGACCCCGCGGCCGCACGCCTGGCCGGGGTGCTGCGCGACGCGAACGGCCTGCCCTTCACGCTCGGCTTCGTCGACGGGGTGATGCGCCCGGAGAGCCTGACCGCGGCCGCCGCCCGCCTGCACCGCATCGCGCCGATCGTGCCCGAGTTCCTGCCCTGGTACCTGCGCTCGGCCGTGCGTCTGGGCGGGGGTGTCGCGCCCGTGCTGCCGACCCCGGTCGTGCCGATCGCGCGGCGGGCGCTGCGCGACATGGTCGGGCACCTCGTGGTCGACGCGCGTCCCGCCAAGCTCGGCCCCGCGATCGAGCGGCTGCGTGCCTCGGGCTCGCGGCTCAACCTCAACCTGCTGGGCGAGGCGGTGCTGGGCGAGGCCGAGGCGCAGCGCCGGCTCGACGGCATCCACGAGCTCATCCGCCGCGCCGACGTGGACTACGTGTCGGTCAAGGTGTCGGCCATCATGAGCCGCATCTCGATGTGGGGGTTCGACGCCGTCGTCGACCGCGTGGTGCAGCGTCTGCTGCCGCTGTACCTGACCGCGGCGGACGACGGCACCTTCATCAACCTCGACATGGAGGAGTACCGCGACCTCGACCTCACGATCGCGGTGTTCACGCGGCTGCTGGAGGATCCGCGGCTGGCGCGGCTGGAGGCCGGCATCGTGCTGCAGGCCTACCTGCCCGACGCGCTGCCCGCGCTGCAGGAGCTGACCGCGTGGGCGCAGGACCGCGTGGCCCACGGGGGTGCCCGCATCAAGGTGCGGCTCGTGAAGGGCGCGAACCTCGCCATGGAGCACGTCGAGGCGCGGCTGCACGGCTGGACCCCCGCGACCTACGACACCAAGCTCGACACCGACGCGAACTACCTCCGCTGCCTGGATTGGGCGCTCACGCCCGCGCACACCTCCGCCGTGAAGCTGGGGATCGCCGGGCACAACCTGTTCGGCATCGCCTACGCCTGGCTGCTCGCGGGCGAGCGCGGCGTGCGCGATGCGATCGAGTTCGAGATGCTGCTCGGGATGGCGCAGGGCCAGGTGCGGGCCGTGTCGCGCGAGGTCGGGCCGGTGCTGCTGTACGTGCCCGTGGTCGCCCCGGCCGAGTTCGACGTGGCCATCAGCTACCTGGTGCGGCGGCTGGAGGAGAACGCGTCGTCCGACAACTTCCTGTCCGCGGCCTTCCGGCTGCACGAGGACGAGGGGCTGTTCGCCCGGGAGCGCGACCGGTTCCTCGACGCCCTCGACCGCTCCACGGACGCGACCCTGCTCCGCGGACCGCGCCGCACGCAGGACCGGCTCGCACCCGTGCACGAGTCGGTCCGCCCGACCGCCGCGGCCCCGATCCCCGAGGCCGACCTGACGCAGGCGGTGCTGGGCATCGCCCGCGGCACCGACGGCGCGGACACCGGGGCCTTCCTGGAGACGGCGGTGTACGCGGCCCGCGAGCGCGGTGAGGACACGGGCGGCGCTCCGGGCTTCGCCAACGCGCAGGACACCGACCTCGCGCTGCCCGCCAACCGGGAGTGGGCCGACGGGATCCGTGGTCGCCTGGCCGACTCGACCGTGGGGGAGGCCGTGCTCGCCGCCGCCCGCGTGGACGACGCCGACGAGCTCGGGCGCCTCGTGCGGGGCGTGCGCGCCGAGATCGGAAGAG
>NZ_SSDO01000161.1:0-56637 GCF_004794395.1 Microbacterium sp. K41
CTCGCCGCGGCCGCGGTGGTCGTGGTCGTCGGCGGCATCGTGGGCCTCAACGTGCTGGTGTCCGGCCTCACGCCCGACCCGGCGCCGGAGAGCACCGAGTCCGCGGTCGACCCGCAGGACCCGGTGTCCGACGCGGTGCCCAAGGTCACCGAGCTCGCGGGCACCCGGGCCGGGGAGCAGGTCACGTTCACGTGGCAGAACCCCGACCCGCAGGAGGACGACAGCTTCATCTGGACCGAGACCGGCAGCGCGGCCGACGGAGCCGTGAAGCAGGTGGCGGAGCCGACCGTCACGTTCGCCCCGGCGTCGGCCGGCGAGGTGTGCATCGAGGTCATGCTGCGCCGCGGCGACGGCAGGGCGTCCGAGCCCGTGACGGGGTGCGTGGAGTGAGCGCCGTGGCGGGGGTCACGGTCGAGTTCGCGGGCGAGTACTACCCGATCGACCACGGGAACCGGTTCGTGGTCGGGCGCGAGGGCGACCTGGCCCTCGACGACAACCTGTTCCTGCACCGGCACTTCCTGGAGATCAGCGAGGGCGACGGCCTGTGGTGGCTGACGAACATCGGCACCCGCCTCACCGCCACCGTCACCGACTCGGCCGGCGGTGTGCAGGCGTGGCTCGCGCCGGGGGCGCGGCTGCCGCTCGTGTTCGAGACCACCACGGTGGTCTTCAGCGCGGGACCGACCACGTACGAGCTGGTGCTGCACGCCGCGGAGCCCGCGTTCCGTGCCACCAAGCGCGACTACGACGACGACGGCATGTCCACGATCGGCGACGTGCCGCTCACGCTGAGCCAGAAGCTGCTGATCCTGGCGCTCGCCGAGCCGCAGCTGCGTCGCGACGGCACGGGCATGAGCGAGATCCCGTCGTCGGCCAAGGCGGCCGAGCGGCTCGGGTGGACGGTCACGCGGTTCAACCGCAAGCTCGACAACGTGTGCGACAAGTTCGACCGCGTCGGCGTGCCAGGCATGCGCGGCGGTCAGCGCAGCTTCGCGACCAACCGCCGTGCGCGTCTGGTGGAGCACGTGATCGCGTCGCGTCTCGTCACGAAGGACGACCTCCCGCTGCTGGACGCCCCGCAGCCGAGCGAGGCAGAGGGAGACAACGAGTGAAGGTACGGCTGACCCTGCTGCGTCAGGGCGCGGCATCCAGCGACATCGAGGTCACGGCGGAGAGCACGGCGACGATCGGCGAGATCGCCGCGATGATCGTGCGCGCCGATCCGCTGGGCTCCTTCGCGCACGCCGACCCGGCCGCCGTGACCCTGGAGGCGTACAGCTCGGTGGTGTCGGGGGCGGGCGACCTGCTCGCGCCGGAGTCCACGTTCGCGCACGTCGGGCTGGCGCACGGCGCCACGGTCCGTGTGGTCCCCGCGTCGTACGAGCAGCGTCCCGTGGTCGGCCGCATGGAGGTCGGTGCGGGCCCGGGTGCGCGCTCGATCGCGCTGACCCGCGGCACGATCGTGCTCGGTCGCGACGAGTCGTGCGACGTGGTGATCGATGATCCGCTGGTGTCGAAGAAGCACGCGCGACTGGAGATCGGCGACCGCGTCGAGCTGATCGACCTGAACTCCGCGAACGGCATCCTCGTCGACGGCGCCTCGGTCGTGCGCCTGGTGGCGGCGGAGGGCGAGCTGTCGGTCGTGCTGGGCGACACCCCCGTGCGCGTCAAGGTCGAGGCGGGTGCCACGACGCCGTCGCCCGCGGAGGCCTCCATCCGCCAGGTCGAGTTCGTGCGCTCGCCGCGCGTCGAGGAGCGGTACCTGGGCGAGGAGCTCGACGGCACCGACCTCCCCGTGCCCGCCCGCAAGCAGCCGTTCCCGCTGCTGACGCTCGTCGCCCCGCTGCTCATGGGCGGCGCGATGTACGCGTTCACGCAGAACCTGCTGTCGATCATGTTCGTGGCGCTGTCGCCGCTGCTGATGATCGGCACGTGGCTCACCACGAAGAACCAGCAGAAGCGTGAGCTGGAAGAGGACAAGAAGCGCTTCGAGGAGCAGCTGGAGCGCCTGGACGCGCGGCTGCAGAGCGAGCGCGACCGGGAGATCGACGTGCGCCGCCGCGAGGTGCCGCTGCTGCGCGAGATCAGCGACGCCGCGCTCACCGCCGGTCCGCTGGTGTGGACGCGCCGCACCGAGCACTGGTCGTTCCTGCACGTGCGACTCGGGATCGGCGACACCGCCTCGCGCAGCTCGGTGAAGGACTCCAACGGCCGCGACCGCGCGATCCCGGAGTACGTCGACCGCCTGGACGCGGTCGTCGAGGCGACGAGGATCGTGCCGCAGGTGCCGATCCTGGAGGACCTGACCGACGTCGGCGCGCTCGGCATCGCGGGCCTCGGCGGCCGCTCGACCGGATACGCCAGGGCCCTGCTCGCGCAGCTCGCGGGGCTGCACGCACCCGCCGATGTCGGGGTGGTGGGCCTGTGGGGTCCGCGCTGGGGCGCTCAGCTGGCCGATGCGAAGTGGCTGCCGCACGCGTGGTCGGCGCAGGCCGTGCTGGGTGTGCAGCCGATCGGCGACGGTCCCACCTCGGCTGGGCAGATCGTCGCGCGCCTGGAGGAGCTGATCGCGCAGCGCTCGACCCGCAGCGGCGACGCGGTGGAGCTCGGGGCGCTGGAGGCCGAGAAGGCCGCGACGAACAGCGGCTCGAAGGTCGGCGAGGACTCCCGCAGCCGTCATGACGCGGTGCCCAAGCCCGCGATCGTCGTGCTGATCGCGCCGGATGCCCCGGTCGACCGCGGCCGCCTGATCCAGCTGTCCGAGCGTGCGGCCACCCGCGGCATCTTCCCGGTCTGGCTCACGGAGGACGCGGCCGCCCTGCCCGCGTCGTGCCGCACGTTCGTCGAGCTCGGGTCGACCGACAGCGCCCACTTCGTCCGGCTCGGCGAGGTGATCGACGACCTGTCCGTCGACGAGCTCACGCGGGAGCAGTTCGCGGTGTTCGCGCGCGCTCTGGCGCGGCTGACCGACGCGGGCGAGGTCGCCCTGGACCGCAGCGACGTGCCGCGCACGATCTCGATGCTGCACCTGCTCGGCCGCGACATGGCCACGCAGCCGGAGAGCGTGATCGACCGGTGGACGCAGAACGACTCGCTGCACTCCCGGCGCAAGGTCGGCTCCGCGCGCCGGTACCAGCCGAAGCTGCGCGCCCTGGTCGGCGCGGGGGCGGAGGGCGCCCTGCAGCTCGACCTCCGGCAGCAGGGCCCGCACGCGCTCGTGGGCGGGACGACCGGTTCCGGCAAGAGCGAGTTCCTGCAGGCCTGGGTGCTCGGCATGGCGACCGAGTACAGCCCGGAGCGCCTGACGTTCCTCTTCGTGGACTACAAGGGCGGCTCGGCGTTCGCGGACTGCGTGAGCCTGCCGCACTGCGTGGGCATCGTGACCGACCTGAACGAGCACCTGGTGCGCCGCGTGCTGGTCAGCCTCCGCGCCGAGCTGCACTACCGGGAGCACCTGTTCAACCGCAAGAAGGCGAAGGACATCCTGGAGCTGGAGCGCGCGGGCGACCCGCAGGCCCCGCCCGCCCTGGTGCTCGTGATCGACGAGTTCGCGGCGCTGGCGAAGGAGGTGCCCGAGTTCGTCGACGGCGTGATCGACATCGCCCAGCGCGGTCGCTCCCTCGGCATCCACCTCATCATGGCCACGCAGCGTCCGGCCGGTGTCATCAAGGACAACCTGCGCGCGAACACGAACCTCCGGGTCGCGCTGCGCATGGCCGACGAGACCGACAGCAACGACGTGATCGGCACGAAGGACGCGGCGCTGTTCGATCCGGGCACGCCCGGCCGCGGCATCGCGAAGACGGGTCCCGGCCGCATGACGCTGTTCCAGTCGGCGTACTCGGGCGGCTGGAGCCTGGGGGAGGACGACGGCACCGACGTCTCCATCGCCGCGTTCGGCTCGACGGACCAGGGCCCGTGGGAGCTGCCGATCGACGAGAACGCGGTGGTGGTCGACGACGACCTCGGCCCGAACGACCAGCAGCGCCTGGTGAGCACGATGGTGCTCGCCGCGCAGGCCGCGCAGGTCGCCCAGCCGCGGCGCCCGTGGCTCGACGAGCTGGCGCCGACGTTCGACCAGCTCAAGCTGCCGCAGCGCACCGACGCGGCCCTGCTGCTCGGCGTGATCGACGAGCCCGAGCGTCAGGAGCAGGTGCCGTTCCACTTCCTGCCCGACACCGAGGGCCACATGGTCATCTACGGCACCAGCGGCTCCGGCAAGTCCGCGGCCCTGCGGACGCTCGCGGTGTCGGCGGGCATCACGCCGCGCGGCGGACCCGTGCACGTGTACGGTCTCGACTTCGGTTCGGGCGCGCTGCGCATGCTGGAGCCCCTGCCCCACGTGGGTTCGGTCATCTCGGGCGACGACGCCGAGCGGGTCGCCCGGCTGTTCGCGACGCTGCGTCAGGAGCTCGACCGCCGCGGCGACGCGTATTCGGCGGTGGGCGCGGCGACCCTCACCGAGTACCGGCAGCTGTCGGGCAAGAGCGATGAGCCGCGCATCGTGGTGCTGATCGACGGGTTCGCGGCGTTCCGCAACGACTACGAGGCCGTGATCGGCCGCACCGACACGTACAACGCGCTGCAGGAGGTGCTGTCCGACGGCCGTGCGGTCGGCATCCACGTGGTGCTGTCGGCCGACCGGTTCCAGAGCATCCCGAGCGCTCTGAACGCGATGATCCAGCGCCGCGTGGTGCTGCGCATGGCCGACACCGACGCGTACAACATCCTCAACGTGCCCAAGGACGTGCTCACGCCGGAATCGGTGCCGGGGCGCGCGATCGTGGGCGAGAACGAGGCGCAGATCGCGATCATCGGCGGTACGCGCAGCATGAAGGAGCAGTCGCTGGCGATCGAGCGGATGGCCGCGTCGATGTCGCGCCGCGGCGTGCCCGACGCGCCGCCGGTGCGTGCGCTGCCGCTCAGCTACGGGCTGGAGGAGGTGCCGGCGATGGTCGGCGACCAGCTCGTGGTGGGTCTGGCGGACAGCGACCTCGGTCCGTTCGGCATCGAGCCGACCGGCACGTTCGTGATCGCCGGTCCGCCCGCGAGCGGCAAGAGCAACGCGCTGGCCGCGATCACGCAGCAGGTGCTGCGGGCGCGACCGGGCACGCCGACGCTGTTCCTCGGGTCGACCCGCTCCCCGGCGCGCCACGCGGTGTCGTGGACCGCGACGGCGGCGGACGGCATCAGCGGCAGCGCGGCCGTGGCCGAGATCGTGGAGAAGGCCGAGCAGGGCCTGAAGCCGGTCGTGGCGGTGGAGGGCGTCGCGGAGTTCGCGTCGTCGCTGCTCGAGATGCCGCTGTCCGACCTGGTCAAGCGCGCGACGCGCGGCGAGCTGCTGCTGCTGTTCACGGGCGACACGAGCGAGTGGACCAGCAACTTCGGGCTGCTCGGCGAGATCAAGCAGGCGCGGCGCGGTGTGGTGCTCCAGCCGGAGACGATCGACGGCGAGCTCGTGCTCAAGGCGCCGCTGCCCCGCATCGGCCGCGGCGAGTTCCCGGTCGGCCGGGCGGTGCTGGCGCAGCGCGGCAAGATCGTGCGGGTGCAGTTCCCGCTCGTGATCCCCGAGACCGTCTGACCGGCGGCCCTCCGCCGCCCATACGAAAGCCATAGCCCCGCCAGAGGCTCCTGATCATCGGGGCGGGCACCATGGTGACTCCCGACGCCCCCGAAGGAGCCGCCATGAGCCCGAGTCCCGAACCCACGCCCACACCGCGGGGCCCCGCCTACGAGGGGCGACTGCTGCCGCGTACCGACGAAGAGGTCGTCGATCAGGGGGCCGCGTTCGACCTGGGCACGCTGTTCAGCCGGCGCGGCGTGCTCGGGCTGGTGGGACTGGGGGCTGCGTCCGCGGCGCTCGCGGCCTGCGCGCCGCTGTCGTCCGGAGCCGGCACGACCGCCGCGCCCACCGCCGACGCGGGGAGCGACGGCACCGCGACGACGGGCGTGGACGGCGAGATTCCCGACGAGACGGCCGGCCCCTATCCGGGCGACGGCTCGAACGGCCCCGACGTGCTGGAGGAGTCCGGGATCGTCCGGCGCGACATCCGCTCGAGCATCGACGGGGGCGCGACGGCCGAGGGGGTGCCGCTGACGTTCGAGCTCACGGTGCTCGACCTCGCGAACGGCGGGGTGCCCTTCGCCGGGGTCGCCGTGTACGCGTGGCACTGCACGGCGCAGGGGGAGTACTCGATGTACTCCTCGGGCCTGGAGGACGTGACCTACCTCCGCGGCGTGCAGGTCGCGGATGCGGACGGCCGTGTCTCCTTCTCGTCGATCTTCCCCGGCTGCTACTCGGGACGGTGGCCGCACATCCATTTCGAGGTGTACCCCGACGTCTCCGCGATCACCGACTCGACCGCTGCCATCGCGACCTCGCAGCTGGCGCTGCCCGAAGCCGCGTGCGCGGCCGTGTACGCGCTGCCGGCGTACGACGGCTCGGCCGGGAACCTCGCGCAGACCTCGCTCGACGCCGACATGGTGTTCGGCGATGACGGCGGTGCCCTGCAGCTCGCGAGCATCGCCGGCGACACCGGCACCGGCTACCGCGCATCGCTCATGGTGGGCGTCGACACCACGACGACGCCGAGCGCCGGCAGCGCCCCGCAGGGTGGTCCCGGCGCGGGTGGGCGACCGCCGGGGAGCTGATGGGGACTTCTCCCCATTTGCGCGGCGGGTGCCCTTCGTTACTCTCGAAGAACAAGAACACCTCCGGCACCGGCCGGGGCGACCGGAAGGTAACACCAATGACGAACCTCAAAGTCAGCTACGCCGACATGAAGGACGCTGCTGGCCGTCTCCGCACGGGCCAGCAGGACATCGAGACCCAGCTCAAGAACCTGCGCGCCTACGTGTCGCAGCTCGTCTCGGGCGGCTTCGTGACCACGTCCGCCTCGGGTGCGTTCGACGCCTCGTACGCGCAGTTCAACCAGGGTGCCACCGCGACCATCGCGGGCATCGAGGGCATGGCCCGCTTCCTCGACGTGGCGGCCCAGTCGCTGCAGTCGACCGACGAGCAGCTCGCGGCGCAGATCCGCCAGTAACGCCTCAGCGAGAAGAGGGGATGCCGATCCGGCATCCCCTCTTCTGCGTCTCCGGGCGCTGTCCCCGACCCCGCACGAGGACGGATGCGGCACGCTCCGCGTCACCCGCGTCGGCATATTGCCATGCGCATGACCCGTGCATACCGTGACTTCCGAAACACGCTGACGGGGGCTGGCGTTTCGGAAAGCACTCTCGTTTCGAGGCTTCATCCTGCCCGCAGCGGGAAAGGAAGAGATCATGGAGACGACGATGAAGAGCAACGACAATGGGCGGCGGTTCGCGCGCTGGGGAAAGCTGGCGGTGGCGTCGGGAGCCGTCGCGGTCGCCTGCGGGATCGCGTTCGCGGCTCCCGCCTCGGCCGATGACGGCTACGGAGGCTACGACTTCGGCTCCGGCAACACGTACAGCTGGGGCCAGGGGTACGACGGCGGCTACGGCTACGGCAGCTCCTACGGCGACGGGTGGGGTCAGCCCAACGGATCGTCGAACTGGTGGGCGTCGAACGACGTCGTGCAGAACGTGCTGCAGGGCAACTCCTGGGCCGGAGCGCCCAGCGTGCAGAACTCGGGATACTCGCCGCAGCAGGTCTCCTCGTGGGGCAACAGCCTGTTCTCGTCGTGGTGGCGCTGAACGCTCGTCGCGTTTCGGTCGCGCAGCGGTGAGCACGAGTTCCTGACCGCGTCGGCGGCCCCCGCCGCGCAGAGTTCGACCCCTGGACGTCCGGACGTCCAGGGGTCGAGGTCTGCTCAGCGGAGGGCCGCGGCCGCGTCGGCCAGATGCCGGGCGTTGTGGTTGAGCACCTTCACGATGATGCCGTGGCGGCGCAGCTCGGCGACCGTGCGGGCGCCCTCCTCGCTGTCGCGGCCGAGCGCGGCGATCGTCGCGACGACCAGCACGTCACCGGCGTGCAGGGTGCCGATGAGACGGGCGATCCGGTCGCTCCAGCTCTCCAGGATGTCCGGGGCCGGATGGCGGAAGCCCTCGATGGGCACGCCGAAGCGGGTGAGGTCGGCGCGCTGCTCCACGACCGAGGGCATGTCGTCGCGGGAGACGACGAGGCCGACCAGGCGGGAGCCATCGGGCCGGGCGAGCCAGAAGTTGCGGTTCGCCTGCAGCTCGGTGAAGCACTTGGGGCACTCGGCGGCCGCGTGCGGCAGATGCAGCGGGCTCGTCAGGGCCTCGTCGACGGATGCCGCCGTCGTGGGTTCGATCGTCTCGCTCATCGCGCACCTCCGTCCTCCATTGTGCCCTGTCCGCGACCGGATCTGTGCCCTGCGGGCGCCCGCCGGGCGTCCGGTTTTGCACCCGTGGCGGGAGCCCGACCAGAATAGGGGTCATGCGTCGCCTCACCGCTGTCCTTCTCGCGTCCGCCTCGCTCCTCCTGCTGGCCGGATGCGCCCCATCGGAGGACGAGCGGCGCGGCGACCTCGCGGCCGAACTGGAGGGCATCGACGGCGTGGACACCGCGCGCGTGGACAGCGTCGAGGTCGTGGTTGCGACCGAACCGGGGCTGTCCGAGGACGACTCCGCGGAGGTGCTGCAGGGCGTGCGCGATCTCGTGCTCGCGCAGGACGACGCCGAGGACTACACCTCCGTCGCCGTCTGGTTCTACGGACAGGGCGAGAGCTCGTGGACCGGTGACTGGGGCCTCGGCGCGATCGCCGCGGACGGGTTCGACCAGCAGGCGGCGTTCCTCGCGTCGCTCGCCGGCTGGGACGGCGTCACCGCCGCCGATGCTCCCGTGAGCAGCGTCGAGCTGAAGGTGACGCGGAACGACGACCAGGTCGTGGAGCTCACGGCGAGCGCCGAGTCGGCGGGTGTCGCGGACGAGTGGAAGACCGAACTGCAGGAGCTGTGGACCTCCAGCGGCGGTGACGCGGATCAGGCGATCCGCTGGCGCTGAGCGAACGCGCCCCGCAGGTTACGGGGTTCCGCCGTTCGCGGCACTGGTGATCTCGGCCTCCTGCGTCTCGAACGCGGTCGCGGCATCGCGGGCGACCACGCCCGCACCGGCGGTCATGCTCTGCAGCTGCAGCAGCGTGCCCTTGGCCCACATCGCCCAGGTGTCGGCGGCCGCGGAGACGGCGGAGCTGCCGCACGCGCCGAGTGCGAGGTCCACGTCGAGGCTCATGGCCCATGCGGTGCTCTGCAGCGTGCCGCCGGTCGCGCCGACGGCTTCGGAGTCGAACTGGAGATCGGTCATCACGGCACCTTCACATCGTCGGGGGAGTAGGTCTCGGTGGGGTCGGGTCGGGGGTCGCCGGAGGGTGCCGACGGCTCTGTGGAGACCGCGCGCGGAGCGGCTGCGGCGGGCGTGCAGCCGACGAGCGCGATCCCGCCGATCAGGATGAGCGCCCAGCCGCCGGATCGCCGCATCAGGTGCCCTCCGCCCACGAGGTGTTGGCCTCGACACCGCGCTGGTAGTCGGCGAACATCTCGCGGGCGAGGTCGTCGACCTGTCCCGCCGAGAGGCCCTCGGTCATTCCCAGGTCCACGAGCATCTGCTCGATGGTCTCCATGGTCGCGATCTCGCGGCCGTTCGCCGCGTCGGCCTGAGCCTCCAGCAGCGCCTCGTGCGAGTTCGCCCACGCCGCCGTCGCCTGTCCGGAGCCCCAGTCGGAGACGCCGCCGATCACGGCGCTCTGCGCCACATCGATCACCACGCTCCCGCCGGCCACGAGGACGTCGCCCACGGCCGGGATCGGGATCAGGCCGACCACGGTGCCCACTCCGTCGATCGCGGCCTGGACCGCTTCGTCGTGACGGGTCGCCTCGCCGAGGGCGGCTCCCGCCGGGGAGCCGTCGAGCCAGCCCTGCAGCTCCACGACACGCTCCAGGGCGTCGGCCTTGAAGGCGCTGTCGGCGGGCGCCAGGTCGGCGATCGCGATGAGCGCGTCCTGGTACTGCTGCACCGACTGGGCGATGACCGCGGCGCCGGCGGACGGCGTGTCCCCGTCGCTCCAGGCGGCCGTGCCGAGGAGCTGTGCGAGCTGCGCCTGCGTGACATCGGGGATCGCGCGCGGGTCGTCCGTCCCGATCAGCAGGTTCTCGAAGTACGGACGGGTTCCCGCGGCCGGGTCGCTCTCGCTGATGGCCTCGGAGAAGTAGGGCATCGCGACCGAGATGCCCTCGGCGACGCGCACCTGGCCGATGCTCGTGAGGTTCTCCGGCAGGAACGATTCGTTGCCGGTGAGCTCGCGCACGACCTGGGTGGTGAGTTCCGCCACGCGCTGCCACGTCTCGGGGTTGTACGTGTGGGTCGCATCGGCCGGGCCTCCCGCGGCCTGCTGCGCGCCGGCCCACAGAGCTCCGGGCCCTTCGAAGCCGTCGCCGGACGAGTTCGCGCTCCAATCGCGCTCACCGAACCAGTACTCGATGCGGCCGTCGCCGAGGTCGCCGTCGCCGAACGGGTCGTTCTCGGTGGAGGTGAGCCAGTCGAGGGCCGCGTCGGGGTAGGTGCCGAGGGTGGAGAAGATGCGCCCGGCCAGATCGTCGACGCGGTTGCCGTCGAGTCCGGTCTGCTCGCCCTCCAGGAACGCCAGGGTGCGGCCGCCCGCGTTCGGGGAGAAGTCGGTCCAGCCCCCGTAGAGCATGCTGGCGGGGTCGCGCTCGATGCGATCGATCTCGTCAGCCATCGCCACCGTGAGGTTCACCCCGAGCGGGTGGTTCTTCTCGTCGGAGAACAGGAAGCCGATCGCGGCGACCGCGCCGCCGACGCTCGACGAGGCGCCGGTGAGCATGCTCTCGGCGAAGTCCTTCGACGTCGACTCCATCCAGATCTGGGATCCGGTCGACAGGCCGCCGCGGATCGACGTCGCCAGGGCGAGCGCCGTCGCACCGGCCAGGCCGTCCACCATGACGGCGTCGCCGAGGTTGTCGATCATCGAGACGGTGTTCTCGCCGCCGACCTCCAGGAAGAACTGCGACATGACGAACGTGTCGTCGCCCCACACGTCGAAGAAGTCCTGCATCGCCTGCAGGTTCTCGTCGGTGATGTCGCCCTCGGCGATCTCGTCCGCCACGTTCGCGAACGCGTCGCCGAGGTTGTCGTAGTTCAGGTCGTCGATGTCGTCGATGCCCGCGAAGCTCAGCGCCGACTGCATGGCGTCCCAGCGCGGAGAGGCCGGCGGGGCGAGGGCGGCCACCAGGGTGCTGTCGGCGGTCTCGCGCTGCGTGGCGAGGGCCTTGAGCTGGTTCGCGGCCTGCCGCATGTCGGCGAGGCCCGCGGTGGTGCCGCTCGGCACCCACAGGCCCGGCTGCAGCGTGGGGCTGGGGGCGTTGAACGTGTAGGTCGAGAGCGGGAACGGGCTCTCCTCGGCCTCGGCGGCCTTCCACGTCGCGTAGCCGTTCGCATACGCCTGGTGGGCGGCGGCGGTCGCGGCGCGGATGCGGTCGACCTCGGCGGCGTAGGCCGTGAGCGCCGACTGCACGGCGGCGAACTCGGTGGTCAGCTCGGTGCACAGGTTCTGCGGCTTGGTGAGCGAGGTCCGGAAGGCCGCACCGGCGTCACCCGCCCACACCTCGTCCGTGGTGCTCGTCGCGGCGTTCGCCAGCGCCGAGCGCACCGTCTCGGTCCCGGTGCTGCGGTTGCTCACGCGCGTCGCCGCGTCGTTCACCGCGCTCGTGACCCCGCGCCCCGGATGCAGATCGTCCCACTGTGCCATGTCGTCGCCCCTCCTCGACGGTGTCCCGTCCGCAGCAAATCTACCGGGGCGGCACGAACGCGGCGATGGGCAGAACTCCCCATGCGCCCCAGGGCCGTCAGAGCAGCCCGAGCGCCCGCACCGCCTCGCGCTCCTCCTGCAGCTCGGCGACAGAGGCGTCGATCCGGCGCCGCGCCCAGTCGCTCAGCTCCAGACCCTCGACGATCCGCCACTCGCCGTCGACCGACCGCACGGGGAACGACGACACGAGCCCCTCCGGCACGCCGTACTCGCCGTGCGACACCACCGCGGCGGAGGTCCAGTCGTCGGTGCCGCGCACCCAGTCGCGCACGTGGTCGATGGTCGCGCTCGCCGCGGAGGCCACGGAGGAGGAGCCGCGCACCTCGATGATCTCCGCACCGCGCTTCGCGACCCGCGGGATGAACGTCTGCTCCAGCCAGGTCGGCACGTCCCCGACGATCTGCGTCAGCGCCTCCTGCACCGGCTCCCCGCCGACGGTCGCGTGCGACACGTCGGGGAACTGCGTGGCCGAGTGGTTGCCCCAGATCGGCACGCGCCGCACCGTGCGCACGGGCGTGCCGAGGGTCTGTGCGAGCTGCGCCCTCGCCCGGTTCTCGTCGAGCCGGGTGAGCGCCGTGAAGCGTTCGGCCGGCACCCCGTCCGCGGCCGCCGCGGCGATCAGCGCGTTGGTGTTGGCGGGGTTGCCCACCACCGTGACCCGCACGTCCGGCGAGGCGTTCGCGGCGATGGCCGCTCCCTGCGGGCCGAAGATGCCGCCGTTCGCCGCCAGCAGGTCGCCGCGCTCCATGCCGGGGCCGCGGGGGCGCGCGCCGACGAGCAGCGCGAGGTCGCAGCCGTCGAACCCGACCGCCGCGTCGTCCGTCACCTCCACGTGCTCGAGCAGGTCGAACGCGCCGTCCTGCAGTTCGAGGGCGGCTCCCTCCGCAGCGCCGAGGCCCTGCGGGATCTCCAGGAGCCGCAGCCGCATCCGCTCGTCGGGACCCAGGAGGTCGCCCGCCGCGATGCGGAACAGCAGCGCGTAGCCGATCTGTCCGCCCGCGCCCGTGATGGTGATCGTCGTGGTCATGACCCGAGCCTACGACCGTCGGCGCGGGCGTGCGCGGAGTACCCTCGACGCATGACGTTCAATCCCGATGCCGACCTCTCCGGCAACACCACGCGCCGTCGCGGACGCACGGCCGCGATCGCCGGTGGCACCGGTATCGGCGTCCTCGGCCTGCTCGCCCTCATCGCCGGTCCGCTGCTGGGGATCGACCTGTCCGGACTCGTCGGCGGAGCGGCACCGAGCGGCGGCGGCGGTCCCGCCGAGGGGTCGGTGATCGAGAACTGCGACACGGGGGCCGACGCCAACGCCGACGTCGACTGCCGCATGGCCGGATCGCAGCTCGCGCTCGATGCGTTCTGGGAGGACCACGTCGAGGGGTACCGTGCTCCGCAGCTCATCGTCGTCGACGGCTCGACCCCCACGGCCTGCGGCACCGCGTCGAACGCCGTCGGCCCCTTCTTCTGCCCGGGCGACGAGACGGTCTACATCGACCCCACGTTCTTCCAGCTCATGCAGCAGCAGTTCGGGGCGACCGCCGGCAACCTCGCGCAGCTCTACATCGTCGGCCACGAGTGGGGCCACCACATCCAGTACATCACCGGGGTCATGGACCAGTACCCGAACAACGGCACGGGTCCCGGCAGCAACGGGGTGCGCACCGAGCTGCAGGCCGACTGCTACGCGGGGGCGTGGATCGGACAGATGTCGAAGAGCACGGATCCCAACGGGGTGCCGTACCTGCAGCCGTCGACCGAGGAGCAGCGCGTCGACGCCCTCAACGCGGCGTTCGCGGTCGGTGACGACCACATCCAGGAGCAGTCCGGCTTCGTGAACCCGGAGAGCTGGACGCACGGCTCGAGCGAGCAGCGGCAGCGCTGGTTCGCGGAGGGCTACGCCACCGGACTCGAGGCGTGCGGGCAGGTCTTCACGCTGCCCGCCGACCAGCTCGACCCGTAGATCCCGGGCGGCGGCGACCGCTCCGCTACCGTGGAGATCGCACGACTGCACGACCGGCTGGGGGGCCGATGATGACGAACACCGAGGGACTCTATCCCGCGATCGAGCCGTACGACACGGGCGAGCTGCTCGTCGGCGACGGCCACCGCGTGTACTGGGAGGTCAGCGGCAACCCCGACGGCAAGCCGGTGGTCTTCCTGCACGGCGGCCCCGGCAGTGGCACGTCGCCGTGGCAGCGCCGGTTCTTCGACCCCGACGCCTACCGCATCGTGCTGCTCGACCAGCGCGGGTGCGGACGCAGCACCCCGTCGGCGAGCGAGCCCGACGCCGATCTGCGGCACGTCACGACGGCCCACCTGATCGCCGACCTCGAGCTGCTGCGCAAGAACCTCGGCATCCCGCGGTGGCAGGTGTTCGGGGGCTCGTGGGGCAGCGCCCTCGCCCTCGCCTACGCCCAGGCGCATCCGGAGGTGGTGACCGAGCTCGTCCTGCGCGGCATCTTCACCCTGCGCCGCGCCGAGCTCGAGTGGTTCTACGAGGGCGGGGCTGCGGCGCTCTTCCCCGACCTGTGGGAGCGGTTCATCGCCCCGATCCCGGTGCTGGAGCGCTCGCGGCTCATCGAGGCGTACCACCGGCGGCTGTTCGACCCCGACCCCGCGGTGCACGTGCCCGCCGCGATCGCGTGGTCGACCTGGGAGGCCGCGACCGTGACGCTGCGCCCCGACCCCGAGCAGATCGCGGCGATGTCGGATCCGCGCCGGGCGACCGCGTTCGCGCGCATCGAGAACCACTTCTTCGTGCACGGCGGCTGGTGGGACGAGGGACAGCTGATCGCGGGCGTCGACGCGATCCGGCACATCCCGGCCGTGATCGTGCAGGGTCGGCACGACGTCGCGACGCCCATGATGACCGCGTGGGATCTGCACCGCGCGTGGCCGGAGTCCGAGTTCGTGGTGGTCGACGATGCGGGGCACGCGGCCACGGAGCCCGGCATCAGCGCCGCGCTCCGCGCCGCAACCGACCGGTTCCGCGCGGAGGCCTGACCCCGCGGCGTCAGGCGCGCAGGGCCTTCGTCAGCGTCGCCAGCAGCCCGCCGACACCGCCGTTCGCGCGATGCCGGGTGAGACCCTCGCTCACCTCGGCGCCCGTGCGGGCCGACACGAACCACGGCGGCTTCGGGAGGATGGTCGCTCGTCCGCCACCGTTCAGGACCGGCAGGGAGCGGGGGAACGGGCGGAACGGGCCGCGCAGCACCGAGCGCTCGACATCGTCGAGCAGCAGCGCGTTGTGCACCACGCCGATGCCGCTGCCCACGTCGTCGATCGTGCTGCCGGGGAACGCACCCCACGTGAGGGTCGGCGTGATGAAGCCGAACGCCGTCCAGCCGTTGATCGCGATCGAGCCGTAGTGCAGCGCGGTGAGCGCCCGGTCGAACCCACTGCCGAGCGCCTTCTCGGTCGCCGGGTCGATCAGCAGATTGGCGCCGAGCGTGCCCTGCAGCTTCTCGTTGGCGTGCGCGACCGCCGCGTCCAGGAACGCCTGTCCCGAGCCCGGCAGGCTCACCACGCCCAGCACGGGGGCGAAGTACTCGGTGTTCTCCAGCGCCGTGGCGTCGTCGTCGCCGTCGACCTCGACGAGCAGGCGGTCGCCGAGCACGAGCGCGTCGGGGTAGGCGTCGGTGGCGGTCTGCATCCGCGACGCCGAACCCGGGTACCAGGTCGGGCGTTCCGGTGCGTTGGCGTACGCGCGGCGCAGGGCGGCACGGAACGCGTCGGCGCGGTCCCAGTCCGCGGACAGGATCACGACCTGACCGGCGATGCAGTTGTGCCCGCTGTTCTGCAGCCGCATGGTGGCGATGTGCTCGGCCTGATACGCGATGTCGGCATCGGTCCACGGGCCCGGCACCACGATGATGGGGGAGACGCCGCCGAGCTCGGCCGTGATGGGCTTCTTCAGCAGCGGGCGGTTCTCACGCCGCCGCCGCTTCGTCGCCGCGGCGCCCTCGCCCGAGGAGGGGCCCCACACGATCGTGTCGAAGGTCGCGGCCGATCCGGTGATGTGCACGTGCGCGATCCCGGGGTGCTGCGTGAGGTAGGCGCCCGCCGCCGGGCCGCCGCGCATGATCCGCAGGAAGCCGGGCTCGATCAGCGGGGCGAGCGCGCGCTTGTACACCGGCACCAGCGGGTCCTGCGTGGGATTGACCTTGAGCAGGGCCGTGCGGTTGTGCGCCAGCAGCTCGTACAGCACGTCGAGCACCGGGATCGAGGTCACGTTGCCGGCGCCGAGCACGAGCCCCACGCCGCCGGACCGCGCCGGCGTGCGCTGCGCCAGTCCCGCCCTGGCCCGCGCGGCGTTCGGCGTTGTACCCGGCCGCAGCCACACCTCGCCCGTGAAGCCCGACAGCAGGAAGCGGTCGATCCCCGTGAGCGGGAACGCGTGCACGCGAGCGCGGCCGCCCGGCGCGCGGTCGACCTTCACGCCGTCGAGCGGGTTGCGTCCATCGGCCAGGCGGGTCAGCGTGGCGATGGAGGCGTCGAGCGCGCCGAGCACGCTGTACGGACCGCTGAGCCACTCCTCGCCGCGCAGCGGGTGCCGGGCGTCGAGGCCCTTGGAGGCGGCGGCGGTGCGCGCCCAGTCCTCCGCGGTCGCGGCGACGCTCGTGCGCACCTGTCGCAGCAGCGTCGCGCGCTGGGCGATCGTGAGCGCGGCCCACAGCTGCGTCCCGGTGTGCAGCTCCTCGATCGCGGTGTCGAACCGCTCCTGCTCGCCCTCGCCCAGCGGGGGAGAGGCGGGGGCCGTCGCGGCGGTGGCGTCGGAGTCGGAGTCGGGCGTTGTCGTGCGCGCAGGGGTCATCGGCGTCTCCTTCGGACGGTCCCAGCTTAGGCGTCGGTGGTCTGCAGCGCCTCGATGTCCTCCCGGCGCAGCCGGTAGCGCCGGAGGGTCGCCAGGCTCGCGGCCATGAGTGCGGCGGGCAGCACGCTGAAGCTCAGCACGATGCCGGTGATCGCGGCGGGCGGCTGCACGACCGCCTCCCCGGCGACGGTCGAGACGTAGCCTGTCGCGGCCAGAGTGAGCGAGACGGCGGTGGCTCCGAGCGCGAAGCCCACCGTCTCGCCCGCGGTCCAGATGCCGGTGAACGTGCCGGCCTGTCCGGGGCGGCTCGACCGCTCGTCGTGCGAGATCACGTCGGGCAGCATCGCCATCGGCAGCGACTGCAGGCCCGCGTACGCGATGCCGGCCGCGGCGACCGCGGCGTACATCCACCCGCCGGGCGACCACACCGCGGCGACGAGGGAGAGCGCGGCCAGCAGGAACAGGCAGCTGGCGATCGCGAAAGCCCGCTCCTTGCCGAGGCGCCGCGCGACCACCGTCCACGCGGGCGTCGCCAGCAGTGCCGGGCCGACCAGGGCGACGAACACGAGAGTGACCGCGTCCTCCGAGCGCAGGACCCACGTCGCCACGTACTGGGCCCCGGCCAGCATCGTGCCGGTCGCGAGCGCCTGCAGCAGGAACGTGGCGAGCAGGGCGCGGAACGGCTGACTGCGGCGCAGCGCTCGGAACCCGGACAGGTACTGCTCCCGCCACGCCGACGATGCCTCCGGGCCCCGCGGCCGTGCGGGGTCGTCGCCGGTCGCGGCGGCGGTGCGCGAGGCGATGAGCATGCCGACGCCGATCGCGAGTCCCGCCGCGACGCCCATCAGCAGATACCCGGCGACCGGGTCGGGCGCGGCCGTCCGGAGTGCGGGACCACCGGCACCGAACAGCAGGATCGCGGCCGTCAGCACCACCACGCGCCAGCCCAGCAGTCGCGTGCGCTCGTCGTAGCCGGACGTCAGCTCGGCGGGCAGCGCGACGTAGGGCACCTGGAACAGGCTGAACGCGGTCGCCGTCGCGAGGAAGGCCAGGAGCACGCAGAGCGCTCCGGCCACGGGACCCCAGGCGGGCGGCACCGCGAAGGTGAGGGCGAAGAACACCGGGAGCGTGACGGCGCCGACCACCATGAACCCGCGGCGAGAGCCGGTGCGGGCGAGTTGCCGGTCGGACGCGGCACCGATCAGCGGATCGATCAGCACGTCCCACACCTTCGCGAGCGTGACGATCAGGCCGGCCGCGAGGGCGGCGACGCCGAGGTTGTCGGTGAGCAAGTAGGTCAGCACCAGGCCGGGAAGCGTCGCGTAGCCGCCGGTGCCGACGGAGCCCACGGCGTACAGCGCGATCGTGCGGGGCGACAGCCGGGCGGGGGCGCGGTCGGGTCGAGCCTCGGTGCTCATCGCGCCAGTGTAGCGGCGCGATGGGGCCGGTCAGATGAGCGAGAGCTCGCGCAGCTTCGACTCCACGTCGGCGTTCGACGGCTCGACGTGGTGGGTCGAGTCGGGGTACACCACGACGGGGATGTTGGTGCGACCGGAGATGTCCTTCGCGATGTCCGCGGCGGCGGGGTCGGCGACCAGGTCGACGTACGTGTACGCGACGCCCAGCTCGTCGAGCTGCTTCTTGGTGCGGATGCAGTCGCGGCACCAGTCGGCGCCGAACATGGTGATGGTGTCGGAGACGGGTGAGGTCATGCCTCCAGCCTACGTCCGCGCCGCGGGGGTGGCGCCGAAGAAGGCGGCCAGCGCCGCGGCGAGGGGTGCCGGGGCCTCCTCCGCCATGTGGTGGCCGCTCTCGATGCCGTGCCCGCGCACGTCGTCGGCCCAGTCCCGCCAGATGCGGACCGGGTCGCCGTAGAGGTCCTCCAGGTCGTCGCGCGTCGACCACAGCACGAGCGCGGGCATCCGCAGGCGGCGCCCCGCGGCGGCGTCCGCCTCCTCGTGCGCGCGGTCGATCGTGAGGCCGGCTCGGTAGTCCTCGAGCATCGCGCGCACGACGGACGCGTCGTGCACGGCGCGGACGAGCTCCGCATGATTCGCGGCGCCCATGGTCTCCGGATCCGCCTTGGGCGCGTACCACGCCTCCGGGTCGGCCCCGATCACGCGCTCGGGGATGTCGGGCTGCGCGAAGAAGAACCAGTGCCACCACCGCGTCGCGAAGCGGGCGTCGGCGCGCCGGAGGTGCTCCGTGAGCGGGAGGCAGTCCAGCAGCGCGACGCGTTCGACCGCCTCCGGGCAGTCGAGGGCGAGACGCAGCGCGACGTAGCTGCCCCGGTCGTTCCCCGCGAGGTGGAAGCGCTCGTGGCCGAGGTGGCGTACGACGCCGCGGACGTCCTCCGCCACCGCCCGCTTCGAGTGGGCGGAGTGGTCGGGCGTGGGCGCGGGTCCGCGCGAGCGACCGTAACCGCGCAGGTCGGGGCAGATCACGGTGAACCCCTGCTCGACCAGGAGCGGGGCCACGCGATGCCAGGTGGCGGAGGTCCGCGGGTGACCGTGCAGCAGGACGACGGGCGGCCCGGAGCCGCCGTGCCGCACGAAGACGTCGGAGGCGCCGGTGCGCACTACCTCCTCGGTGAACCCCGGGAACAGCTCGCCGTCCGTCATCGCCCGGGGTCCGCCTCGTCCGGCAGCTTCTCCACCGGGGCGATCACGACGTCCTGCACCTTCCAGTCGAGATCGGTGATGCCGGCGGCCGCGGCGGACAGGTCGTGCGTGGTGACCTTGCCCCGGCGCGGCACGACGAAGGCCTCGATGTGGAACACCTGACCCTGATCGCGCATGCGCACGGCGGCTTCGGCGACCCACGGACGACTGCGCAGATACGACACGATGTCGCCCGCGAGCGGGTGCGGGTTCTTGCTGTCGTACGTGCGGGCGCGCTGGTCCATCAGATCCACGATCGCGGTCCTGGTGTTGCGGAAGCCGTCCCAGATGATGCCGAGCGAGATGAACAGGGCGGCAGCGCCGTCCAGCCACCAGATGCCGATGCCCACCCCCAGCACGCCGACGATCGAGGCGACCGTCGTCTGCCAGTCGGCCTTCGCCATGTCGGCGTCGGCGTAGAGCAGCTTGTTGTGCAGCACGGGTGCCAGCTTCGACTTCGCCGGTCCGTAGAAGAACACGGGTCCGACGATCACGACGACCATGACCGCGACCATCAGCCAGCCCAGCCAGATGGTCTGCCCGAACAGCTGCACCGTGCCGATGGTGGGGTGCTCGCCGGAGATGAGACCCGTGACCGCCTCGATGGCCAGGTTGAGGCCCACGGCGAGGAGGGCGACGCCCGCGACGAGGTGACCGACGCCCATCGCCCTGTGCAGCCCGTACGGGTGCTTCCGCGTGGGGCGGCGGCGCACGAAGAGCAGCGCGGTGAGGAACGCCACCTGCGGGATGAGGGAGAGCATGTCCTCGATCCACGCGGTGCGCATGGCCTGCGACTCGCCCACCACGAGGGCGATCACGGCGATCGTCACCGAGGTGTAGACGATCGTGAAGACCTCCCACCGCACCGCCTTCCGGATCGCGCGCTGCTGCTCGTCCGGGAGGGTCGTCCGTCCGAACTGCCCGGTCGTCGTCATGGCGACCCCACCTTCCGGTCGAGGTACGCCTCGAGCGCCGAGAGGAAGGCGTTCTCCCCGAGCGGCACGAGCATCACGAGCTCGCGGTCGCCGGCGCCGTCGATGCCGGGGTAGCCGCGCGTGACTCCGGCTTTGTCGATCCACGGGGTGTCCGGGGTGAGGGCGCCGGCGATGAGGTCGAGGTCGCCCTGCTCGAGCATGCGCACGAGGGTCTCCTCCGACGCGACGGTCCAGGTCGTCTCGGCATCGAGGTGCGCCGCGAAGCCGTCGACGAGGTCGACGACGGGTCCTCGGGGTTCGTCGCCGGACAGCTCGACGAGGTCTCCGTCGGGGGAGGTCCCGACGCGCAGCTCGCCGCCCGTCACGGCGTTCAACGTGCCGTCGGGGTCGCTGGGCACCGTGATCCCGCAGCCCGACAGCAGTGCCGCGATCAGCAGCCCGGCGACGGCCGCGGCGGTGCGCCCGGCGCGGGCGGGTCGGTCCGAGGAACTCCTACTCACGGCGCTCAGCCTCGCGGGGTCCACGACGGCCGACAACACTGTTGACGGCGATGGCTGTGCGCGCTAGCCCGGTGGGGTCTTGATAGGTAAGGGTATCCTTACCTATGGTGGTCTCATGAGCAGCGCGTGCGAGCACCGGGACGACCCCGACTGGGACGACCTCGTGGGGGTGGTGCTCGTGGCCGGCGATGCGGCGGACGCGGGCGTCATCGCCGGGATCGCGGCGCGGCTGCCGGGGGACGCGCAGGGTGTCATCCTGCTGGAGGCCGCCGCCCATCTTCCGCGTCGGCACATCGATGCCCCCGCCGGTGTCTCCGTGCGCTGGCTCGTCCGCGACGAGGGGATCAGGGCTCACGCGCGCGGCGAGCGGTTGGCCCGTGCCGTACATGCGTGGTGCGTCGAGTGGACCTGCACGGAGCCGCCCGAGCACTGGACGGTCTGGCTCGGTCCGCACACCCCGCCGCACGTGGCCCGGATGGCACGCAGCCTGCTCGGCGTCGCGAACTGAGCGGACGAGGGCGCCCTCCCCGATCGGATCGGGAAGGACGCCCTCTGGTCCTGACCTGACCTCAGCCGCGCGGCATGGTCAGTCCGAGATCGAAGCTCAGGTCCGGGGAGAGATGGAAGTTGGCGTGCACGGATGCCGCGAGCACGTTCTCTCCCTTCGCGAGGAGCTTCGCCGGAACGGTGAAGGTGACGCGGTGGGCCGCCGCGGTCGTCGCCCGGGGCGCCGCCGTGGCGTACGTCTCCGCGGTGATCGCGCCGTCGGGAAGAGTGCTCCGCCCGAGCTCGACCCCGTTCAGGTAGAGCACGACCCCGTCGTCCGCGACCACCGTGACCGAACCGTCGTGCACCGCCGCCGGGTCGTCCACGGTGAAGGTGTGCCGGAACTGGGCGCTCAGCGGTGCGGAGTCACCGCCCGCGCCGAGGTCGGTGGTCGCGGAGGTCACGCCCCGGCCGAACAGCGCCTCACCCGTGCTCCAGTCCGAGTCGTCGAACCCGACGGCGTTCCAGTCGGCCGGGAGCGCCTCGGTCGAGGAGCGCCACGACCAGGTGGAGCCCTCGGCGACGGTCACCGCGTCGGCCGCCGGATCGGCGTCGGGAGCGGCGTCCTGATCGGGATCGGCCTTCTGGTCGCCGCCCGCGTCGGGATCCGGAACAGGGTCGGGGGCCGTCGCGGTCGTCGTGGCGGTGACGGCGGTGACCGGTGAGGCTTCGCCGTCCGCGCCGACCGCGGTCACACCGTACTCGTACGCCGTCGAGGCCGCGAGGTCCGTCTCCGTGAATGCCGTCTCCGGCGCGGCGACGGTTCCGACCTGGTTCCCAGCCCGCGTGATCACATACGACGCGGCCGTGTTCGCGCTCGCCGGCGCCGTCCACGACAGTGTCGCCGAATCCGCGGTGGCGGTGGCCGTGAGGTCGGTCACGGGGCCCGGCGCGGTGGAGCGCCGTGCCGTGAAGGCGAGGTCGAAGCCGAGGTCCGGTGTCGCTCGGTAGTTGGCGTGGACCGACGCCGCGAGCACGTTGGTGCCGTCGACGAGGGCGCCCGCGGGTACCGAGAACACGGACCTCGCTCCCGACGCGGTCTTCTGCGAGACCACCGCGGTCGCCGTCGTGTTCTGCGTCGGGGTGCCGTCCGGCATCCGCACGCGCCCCAGCTCCTTCCCGTTCAGGTAGAGGATCACGCCGTCGTTCGCGATGACCGAGACGGTGCCGTCGACCACCGAGGCGGCGTCCTGCACCGCGAAGCTCTTCCGGAACTGCGCGCTCACCGGCTTCGTCGCGGCGTCGGACGGGTCGAGGTCGGTGGTGGCGCCGCTGATGCCGCGGCCGAACAGTGCCCGGCCGACCGTCCAGTCCGCGTCGTCGAAGTCGGCCTCCGACCAGGTCGACGGGAGCGGGTCCGTGGATGACCGCCACGACCACGTGTCGCCGTTGCCGATCAGGGTCAGCGCCGACGCCGGAGCGGGTTCGACCGTGAACGCGGCCGTGCTGGCCGACCGGTTGCCCACCGCGTCGCGCGCCCGCACGAACCAGTTCGTCGGCTCGGCGGTGACGGGTGCCGTATAGGTCGCGGCCGTGGTGGTCGCCACGACGCGGTTGCCGCGCAGCACCTCGTACACGAGCCCGCCACCGGCGTCCGTGGAGCCGCCCCACGTGAGCACCTGCTGATCCCCGCTCGCCGTGGGCGTCGCGGAGATCGGACCGGGTGTCGTCGGCGCGGTGCTGTCGCGGGGGGCGAAGCGGATGAAGCCGCCCGACCACTGGTTCACGCCACCCGCCCGCATCGAGTCGGTCAGGTCGCCGCCGACCCACAGCGTCCCGGTGCTGTCGAAGAACGAGCCCCACACGCCCTGCCCCGCACGCGAACGGACCACGGGAGACCAGTCGGGGATGTAGTGTCCGGTCGCCGCGTCCCAGGCTCCGGCGAGGTTGATCTTGTCGACCTCTGTCCAGGGTTCCGTGATCTCCCGCTTGAGGTACTTGTCCTGGTAGACCTCGTCGCCGCAGTGGCAGCCCGCGATGACCACCGACCCGTTGTCGTCGACGGTCTGCATGTCGCCGCCCTCGTGCGCGATCGAGCCGCCGACCAGCTGGAAGGTGGAGCGGTCGTAGGAGAACAGCGAGTGCTGCGAACCGCCGAGGTACACGCGGTCGCCGACCTCGGTCACCCCGTTCTGCCAGATGTAGCCCTGGTAGTCGCCGTTCGCGTCGATGGTCGCCTCGCTGAACGTCGGCACCCACAGCGGCGACACCAGCGGAGCGCCGGCCACGGTCTGCAGCGCGACGGCGCTCGGCGTCGACGTCGTCTGCTTCCGCGTGAAGTAGCCGGAGAAGTACGTCCGGTCACCGCGATCCGAGGCGTCCACCGCGATGGCCGTGCCGTTCAGGTTCGCGTTCCAGTTCGTGTCCGGGGTGCTGGTGGACAGGAGGATGCGACCACCGTTCCAGGCGCTCGCGCTCTTTCCCGAGCCCACGGCCGTGAGATGCGTCATGGCCCCGGCGACGTAGAGGTAGCCGTTCTTCACGTCCAGGTCGTGCACCGAGGGCACGGCACCGACGGCGCGGCTCTGCACGGCCACCTGCGGCCCGGAGAGCCGGCCGGTCGCCGGGTCGAGGAACGCGAGGCCGACCTGAGGGGTGCCGTCGACCTGGGTGAACTGGCCGCCGATGGCCACGCGTCCGTCCGGCAGCGCGGCGATCGCCTTGACCTGTCCGTTGAGCTGCGGCCGGAACGTCGACACCCACTGTCCGCTGTTCACGTCGAAGCCCGCGAGGTACGGCTGCTCGACCCGTCCGGCGCCGTCTCGTGACTGCTGCACATACCGGAAGTTCCCTCCGGCGAACACGGTGTTCCCGACCTGACCGAACTCCGCGACCTCGACGTTGAGCTCCCCGTCCTTGCCGTTGGCGAGGCCGGAGACACCCCACACGGTGCGCTGGGCGTTGCTGTCGGGGATCGAGCGCAGCGTCGAGGCGGCCGTGCCCGTGCCGGGCACGGTACCGAAGTCGAGATCGGCGAGCTTCAGCTGCGGCCGTACGAACATCTGCGCGAAGGGGATCGCGAAGCCGGCACCCGCCGGGGCCCACAGGTACGACGTCGGGGTGTCCTGCCCGGTGATCTCGGCGCCGTACGACCAGCCCATCAGGTACCGGTGTGACTGCCGCTGGGCGAAGTAGGAGCCGTTCCATCCCGTGTCGTGCCCGAAGCCCGATCGTGAGGGGCCGCCCCAGCCGACGGCACCCGTCCAGCCGCCGGTGCCGGTGAAGCCGCCGATGATCCAGTCCTTGATCGGGTTGCCGCCGGCCATGGTCCAGTTCCAGCGGTCGCGGCGCGCGAGGCTGAAGCGAACCTCCTGCCACCGGCTGCCGTCGACGGCCGATGCGCGGTGCACGCGGATGCTGTCCGGAGGGAGCTGGTCGGGACGGGCGCCGTCGAGGAGCCCGTCGACGGTCTTGGCCGGCAGCTGTGCCGGTGCGAAAGCGGCCGTCCCCGAGGGTGTCGTGGTGATCTGCTCGGGCGTTCCCACGCCGTTGTAGTTCTCCTTCCACCCCTCGCGTCCGCGGCCGATCATGACCCAGCCTCCGCCGAGGGTGGTCTGGTCGCAGTAGAACTGCTGCGGGTCCACGAGCGTGGGCGTGACCAACCAGTACACCCCGTCCTCCGACCCGGGGTTGTTCTGCTTGATCTCCCAGCAGGAGGCTGCCGCGGTCTCCGGGGTGAGCCCGTCCGGTGCGCTGGCGCTCGCCACCGGAGCGTTCTCGGTCGGCGCGTTCTCGGTCGCCGCGTTCTCGACGGGCGCGTTCGCGTCGAGCGCGTTCTCGGTCGCTGAGGCGCCGAGTGGCGCCAGGAGCGAGCCCGCCAGGACCGCGACCGTCGCGATCCCCACGAGGGCGCCCGCGCGGGCGGAGCCCCTCTGCGTGCTTCTGGTCATTGTTGTTCCTTCCTGATGGGGGCGGGGTGCGGCGTGAGGTCAGCCGCGAGCCACGGTCATGGCGAGGTCGAAGCTCAGATCCGGCGTGGTGCGGTAGTTCGCGTGCACCGAGGCGGCGAGCACGTTCGTGCCCTTCACCAGCAGGCGGGCGGGAACGACGAACGAGACGCGGCGTGCCGAGGCGCCCCGAGCAGCCGCCGACGCCGAGGCGAACGTGTTCTGGCCGATCGCGCCGCCCGGCATGCGCGCCCGGCCGAGCTCGACGCCGTTGAGATACACGACCACGCCGTCGTCGGCGATCACCGTGACCGTGCCGTCTCGCACGGTGGCGGGGTGGGTGACGGTGAACTCGTGGCGGAACTGGGCGCTGATCGGCGAGGGCGACTGATGGCCGGGATCGATGTCGGTCGCGACGCGCGCACCCCGGCCGAGCAGCGCCGCGCCCGACGCCCAGCCCGAGGCGTCGAAGCCGAGCGTGTTCCATCCGGCGGGGAGGGCGGCGTTCGTGTACCGCCATGACCACGCGGAACCGTTCGCGATCGCGATGGGCGCGTCCGCCGTGGTGCTGGCCTGAAGGGTCGCCGCGGTCGAGGCCTGTCCGTCGGCCGCGACGGCGACCACAGTGTAGCGGTGTCCCGCCGAGGCGGCGAGGTCTCCGTCGGAGAATGCGACGGTCGGTGCGGCGACGATGCCCACCTGTTTCCCGTCACGGCGGATCACGTAGGACGCCGGGGCCGTGCCCGCGGCCGGGGCGCGCCACGTGAGGGCGATCGTGTCGGCGGTGCTCGTCGCGGACAGGCCGGTGACGGGCTGCGGTGGGGCAGCGCGCTCGCCGATGAGGGCCAGGTCGAATCCGAGGGCGGGCCGTGCACGGTCGGCGGTGTGCACCGAGACGGCGAGTACGTTCGTGCCCTCGATCAGGGCGTCCGTGGGGATCGGGATCACGACCCTCCCCCCGGCCGCCTCGAGCGGCGAAACGGCCTGCGTCGCGAGCGTGTCCGCGGTGACCTGTCCGTCCGGCATGCGGATGCGTCCGAGTTCGGTGCCGTTGAGTGTGAGCACGGCGCCGTCGTCGGCGATCACGGAGACGCGTGCGTTCGTGACGGTGGCAGCGTTCTGCACCTCGAACGACTTGCGGAACTGCGCGCTCAGCGGTCGCCCGCCCCCACGGCTGAGCGTGGTGGCTGCACCCCGCACCCCGGCGCCGAACAGTCCGGACCCGGTGTGCCAGGAGGAGTCGTCGAAGCCCGGCGTCGTCCAGTCGGAGGGAGGGGCGGTCGCCGAGTAGCGCCACGCCCAGGTGTCGCGGTCCCCGATGAACGTGAGGTTGGCCGGGGAGGGGGGCTGCACGACGAAGGCCGCGGTGCCCGCCGATCGGTTGCCCGCGGTGTCACGTGCTCTGACCTGGTACGCGGTGGGGTCGGCGGTGATCGGCACGGTGTAGGTCGATGCCGTGGTGGTGGCGACCACACGGTCCCCGCGCAGCACCTCGTAGACGATGTCCGTGGTGTCGGTCGACGCGCCCCAGGTGAGCACGGCCTGCTCGCCGCCCGCGACCGGGGTGGAGGTGATCGGCCCCGGGGTGGTGGGCGGCGTGCTGTCCCCCGGGGCGAACCGGGCGAAGCCACCCGACCACTGCGTCGAACCGCCGGCGCGGACCGAGCGGTCGAGGTCACCGCCGACCCACAGCGCTCCCGCGCTGTCGACGAAGCTGCGCTGCACGCCGAGGTGACCCGCGAAGCCGAGCCGCGGCGCCCAGTCGGGGAGGAAGACGCCGGTGGCCCCATCCCAGGCACCCAGGCCGTCGAGGCGATCGACCTGGAGCGCCCTCGCCCGCATCTTGCGCGTCTTCCGCTTCAGCGTCTCACCCTGGTACTGGTAGGTGTAGCGCCCGCACGCGCAGCCGCCGATCACCACCGTTCCGGCGGCGAGGATGCTCCGGATGTCGGAGCCGCCCGAGGCCGTCGACCCGGTGAGCACGCGAAAGGTGGCGTGGTCGTACGCGGCGATCGAGCGGCGCGTGGAACCGAGGTAGACGCGCCCGCCCGTCTCCACCACGGCGCGTGCAGGGACTCCGGTCGCGCTGAATGCCGGTGCCCACAGGGGAGGCGCCGGAGCGGCACCCGGCGCGGTTGTCAGCGCGGCCGCGCTCCGGGACGGGGTGGTGCGCGTCGCCGTGAAGTACCCGGCGACGTACGCGCGGTCGCCGATGTCGGACGCGTCGATCGCCAGCGCGGTGCCGTTCAGATCAGGGTTCCACTCCGGGTCGGGGAGGCCGGTGGCGAGGTCGATCCGTCCGCCGTTGTGCGCGGGCGTCGCGGCGTCGGCGTCCGCGGCGGACAGGTGGGTGAACGACCCTGCGAGGTAGAGCTCGTCGCCGTGCACGTCGAGGCCGAGCACCGCCGGTGTGCGCGCGGTCTCGCGCTGCTCCACCGTCACTTGGGGGCCGGCCAGGCGGCCGGTGCTCGGGTCGAGCAGGGCGAGCCCCGGTTGCGGCGCGCCGTCGACGGTCGTGAACCGGCCGCCGATCGCCAGGCGACCGTCGGGCAGGGTGGTCATGGCGGTCACCTCGCCGTCCAGGTCCGGTCGGAATCGCGGGAGCCATTCGCCCGTCGTCACATCGAAGGCCGCGAGGTACGGCTGCTCCGCACGACCGATCCCCGACTCGGTGCGCTGCACGTACCGGAAGTCGCCGCCGACGAACACGCTCGCGCCCGCCTGCCCGAAGGCGCGCACGGCGGCACTCCCGTCCTCGTCCTCCGCCGACTGCGCCACACCCCACTGCGTCTTCATCGCGGAGCTGCGGGGGAGGGCGCGCACGGCTGCGGCGGGCGTGCCGGTGACGGGTGCCGTCGGGAACGAGAGATCGGACAGCCGGAGCTTCGGGCGGACGAAGACCTGCGCGAACGGGATCGCGTAGCCCTCGCCCGCCGGAGCCCACAGGTACGACGAGCTGTCGCCGGTTCCGGTCACCGTGCGGCCGTACGCCCACCCCGCCTTCTTCTTGTGCGTCGCGCGGTGGACGAACGACGAGACATGCCACCCGTCACCCTCCCCGAAGGTCCGGGTGCTCCCACCGGTGCCGCTCGTGCCGTCGAACACCCAGTTGCGCACGGGGTTGGCGCCGCCCAGCGCCCAGGTCCAGCGGTCGCGCTGCTGGATGCGGAAGCGCACCTCCTGACCGTAGGTCCCGTCGATCGAGGAGGCGCGGTGAACCCGCACGCCGTCTGCGAGCTTGTCGACCCGGCCCCCGTCGAGGAGGCCGTCCACGGTCTTCGCCGGAAGCTGGATCGGGGTGAAGGCGCCCGGGCCGTCCGGCGTCTCGGCGAGCTGCGTCGGTGCGCCCTGCCCGGCGTAGTCCTCGCTCCACCCCTCGCGGCCACGCCCGATCATCACCCATCCGCCGCCGTACTCCTCCTGAGCGCAGTAGAACTGCTGCGGAGCGACGAGCGTCGGCGTGACCAGCCAGTAGACGCCGTCGTCCGAATCGGGGTCGTTCTGCTTGATCTCCCAGCACGATGCGGCGGCGGTCTCGGCGGTGCGTCCGTCGGGAGCTGCGCTCCCGGTCCCGGCGGCGCGCGCGGAGGGCGCCGACAGGGGTGCGAGCAGAGAGCCGACCAGCGTGGCCGCGGCGGCCAGCGCCATCAGCGTGCGCACAGATCTGTTCCCCCACCGAATCGCGTCGGTTCGCATCGTGTCCTTCCGGAGTGATCCGCGGCGGAGCGCGGGCTCGGCGTCGCACCCGGTGGGGGTCCCGGGTCGGACGGCGCCTAGGTCGCTGCGTCCGAGCATGCCGCCGGCACGCTCGGAGTCCTGCGCACTCCTCGGTTCATGGCACGAGTGGCGCGCTTCGGGGGCGGACGCCGGTGTCCGCCCCCGAAGGGTCGCGTCGCGTCAGCGGGTGGACGCCGTAGCGGCGCCGGCCGCGTTGGCGGTGATGGCGTCGAGCGCACGACGGAGCGCGGAGCTCGACGTGTGCGCGGTGTACGGGAAGTAGACGACTTCGACGCCGACCTCGGCGAACTCGCGCTCGAGGCGCAGGCCCTTGTCGGTGCCTCGCCAGTCGTCGCCCTTGAAGAAGTGCGTGAACTGCACGTCTCTCCAGGAGTCCATCTTCGAGGGCGTGGTCTCGATGTAGACGTCGTCCACGAACGAGATGTGCTTGACGATCTCTGCGCGCTCGGCGGTCGGGATGACCGGCTCGATGCCCTTGACCTGCCGCAGCATCTCGTCGCTCACGACGCCCGCGATCAGGATGTCGCAGTGCTGCTTGGCATGCCGGAGCAGATTCAGATGCCCCACATGGAAAAGGTCGAATGCTCCGACGGCATAGCCGATACGCGTCCCCATGATCTCCCCAGATCACTAAATCCCCAGTTAAGCGGATCCCCACCCACTTAATGCGACTCCCACAGCCGCGCTGCCAGAGTCTATCAGACGCGGGTTTCCCCGCCCATAGGTCGGCGTGAAACGATGGAGCGCGCAGGCGCGGTGCCTGCCGAGCGAAGGGGACTCGAGTGGGGCCAGCCGTCACGGTCATCGTGCCGACGTTCAACGAGCGCGACAACGTCGCCGAGCTCGTGGCGCGCACGGCGGCGGCGCTTGCCGGGCGGCAGGCGGAGATCCTGTTCGTGGACGACAGCTCGGACGACACCGTCGCAGAGGTCGAACGCGTGGCCGTCGACGCGCCGCTCCCGGTGCGGGTGATCCATCGCGCCGAGAACACCGGCGGGCTCGGCGGTGCCGTCGTGCTCGGGTTGCACGCCGCAGCCGCTGACCTCTGCATCGTGATGGACGGCGACCTCCAGCACCCGCCCGAGCTGCTGCCCGCGCTCCTCGACCGGCACGCCGAGGGCGGGGCGGACGTGGTCGCGGCATCGCGCTACATCGGCGGCGGCGACACCAGCGGCCTCGGCACGGCGCTGCGCTTCGGGGTGTCCCGCGCGGCCACGTGGCTGACCAGGGCCATGTTCCCCATCCGGCTGGCCCGCAGCACCGACCCCATGACGGGCTTCTTCCTCGTGGACCGGTCGCGCCTCGACCTCGACGGCTTGAAGCCGCAGGGGTTCAAGATCCTGCTGGAGATCCTGGCGCGCAACGACCTGCGCATCGCCGAAGTGCCGATGGAGTTCGCCGAGCGGCGGCACGGGACGTCGAAGGCGAGTATCCGCCAGGGCGCCACGTTCATCGCCCATCTCGCTCGGCTGCGCTTCGGGAAGATGTCGCTCTTCGCGCTGATCGGAGTCATCGGGGCCGTGGCGAACCTCGGCATCATGTGGGCGCTGACGGCCGCGGGCGTGCCGTACGTCTGGGCGGCGATCATCGGCGCCGAGGTCACCATCATCGGCAACTTCCTCTTGCAGGAGCGCTTCGTGTTCGCCGACATGCGCACGGACGCCCGAGCGCTCGGCATCCGCTTCGCGAGCTCCTTCGCGTTCAACAACGTCGAGGCGGCGCTGCGCATCCCCGTCATGGCGCTCATGGTCGAGACCTGGCACATCTCCAGCGTGCTGGCCACGGCCCTGTCGCTGATCGTGGCGTTCTTCGCGCGCTTCCTCTTCCATTCGCTCGTCGTGTACGCGCCGCAGCGTCGCCGTCGTGGCGAGAGCGCGGAGCCCGAGACCGACACCGCGGCGCAGCGCGTGATCCGCGCGATCGACGTCGAGGTGATGAAACCGGGCGAGCTCTGAGGCCGGCGCTCTACCATGGACCTGACCGGCAGGGGGCCGGGCTGCTGGGGGAGTGGTGAAAAGAGCGATCTTCGACGCCAAGACGCGTCTGCTGATGCGGAACGACCGACGCGCCTTCGAGGTGATGGTCCGCAATGAACGTCTGGGGGGCGCGGCCTTCGAGGAACTGTCGCGGGGCGCGGCGACCCGCATCGCGCTGCACGCGTTCGACTCGTCGCCGTTCTATCGCGAGCTGTACGCGGGGGCGGGGTTCGGTCGGGAGGACGTCGCGGAAGCGGGCAACTTCTCCGCGCTGCCGGTGGTGACCAAGGCCGCGCTGCGCGATGCGGGGGATGCCGTGCTCTCCACGACGGTGCCCTCCTCGCGCGCGCTGGTGTCGCAGACGGGCGGCAGCACCGGATCGCCGTTGCGGGTGCGCAACGACCAGGCCGCCCCGACCGCGGCGATGTGGTGGCGGATCTACCGCTGGTGGGGCGTGCATCCCGCGGACGACATGGCCTTCATCTATCGACGCCTCCGGCAGGGCAGGGAGGCGCTGGTGTACGCCGCGCAGTGGTGGCCGAGTCGCCACCTGCACCTCGATGCGCGGGCGATCACCGACGACGCGATCGAGACGTTCGTCCGCGACTGGCAGCGGGTGCGTCCGCGACTGCTCGTCGCCTATGTCGAGGGCGCGACGGCCGTCGCGACGCATCTGGCGCGGACGGGGCGGACGCTGCCCACGTCGGCCGTCTCCGTCACGGCGGCGATGCTGCAGCCGGGGCAGCGCGCCCTGCTCGAGTCGGTGTTCCGTGCTCCCGTGTTCGACACCTACCGCTCGGCGGAGATCCCCTGGATCGCGGCCGAGTGCGAGCAGCACGAGGGACTCCACGTCGCGGGCGATCAGCGCCTGGTGGAGATCGTCGACGACGCGGGGCGTGCGGTGGATGCGGGGACCGAGGGCTCGGTCGTCGTCACGGACTTCAGCAACGAGGTGTTCCCGCTCGTGCGATACGAGATGGGGGACCGATCACGGCGACTCGACGGCGCGTGCGCGTGCGGGCGAGTCTTCCCCCGGATCGCCCCCGTGCAGGGACGACTGGCCGATGTGGTGCGAACCCCGTCGGGGCGCCGCATCACGGGAGGCCTGAGCGGGCTGTTCCTCGGCGACCCCGGAGCCATCCGGCAGATGCAGGTCGTGCAGGCGGAGGACTACGCGGTCACGATCCGCTACGTCCCGACGACGCCGGGAGGGGCGCGCGATGCCGCCGCGACGGCGGTGCGTGCCCTGCGCACGCTGCTCGATGACGACGCCGTCGCGGTGTCGGCGATGGAGGTCGAGAGCATCGAGAGCCAGGGCGGCAAGGCTCGGCTCGTGATCTCGCACGCTCCCGACGCCCCCTGAGGCGCGTAACGCTCACGGCTCCTGAACAGGACCGAGTACTAGACTTACGCCGTTCTGCGCCCGACGACGTGTCGGGCGCCGCATTGGGGGAGTGCACAAGTGGCAACACACTGGACATTGGAAGACCTCTATCGAGGGGTCATGCAGTCGTGGATGGTCCTGGTGGGGACGATCGTCGCGTTCGCGTTGGTCGGTTTCGGGATCTTCCTGATCTATCCGCAGAAGTACACGGCGGAAGCGCAGCACACGGTCGAGCCGATCAGCGTGCTCTCGACCGGATCGAGCTTCAACACGGTGAACATGGAGACCGAGAAGGTCGTGGCGACCTCGACGGCCGTGCTCAAGCGCGCCGTGGAAGACCTCGACGACACGTCGATCGAGGCGCTGCGCAACAACACCGTGATCGACGTGCCGCGGAACTCGCAGGTGCTGAGCTTCCAGGTGACCGCGAACACGCCGCAGGAGGCGGCCGACCGGGCGAACGCGCTCGCTGAGGCGTACGGTGCTCAGCGCACCGACAACGCGCGTGCCGTCGTCGAGCAGACCACGGCGGAGTTGGGGGACTCCATCGCGCAGCTGCAGGCCGTCGTCGACTCGCAGCCCATCGACAGCAGCGAGCGGGCTGCCACGCAGCTCCAGCTGCAGGGTCTGCTCGACCAGCAGGCGCGGATCACCGCGACGCCGTTCTACTCGGGCACGCTCGTGACGCCGGCCGATCCGCCGCAGAAGTCGAACCGGCCCTCGGTGCTGGTCTTCATCGCCGCGGGTCTCTTCCTCGGCATCCTCGTCGGCGCCATCGCTGCGCTCATCGTGTCGCGCGTGCGCAACGGACCGGGCGCCAGCTACAAGCGCAGTGTCGCTGACGAGGTCGACGCCGACGATGCCGACGACACCGAAGAGGTGCCGGAGCACGACGACGTCGCCCTCGATGAGGACGACCGGCTGCTGGAGCCGGAAGACGCGGGGCTGCCGGTCTCGCGTCCGATCGGAGCTCCGAAACGCGGGCACACGACCTCGCGGCGCTGAAACGCCACCAGAAGACGAAGAGGGCACCGGGTCATGACGACCCGGTGCCCTCTTCGCTTGTCCCGTCAGCCGGAGTAGCTCCAGACCCGCACGTAGTCGACCTGGAAGTCGAGGTTCTGGGTCGCCGCCTTGTCGGCCGGGTTGGGGAGGCCCCAGTAGGTCGTCGACGGACCCACGTGGAGGTTCAACCGCATGTGCAGCGGTGAGCCGAAGTAGTTCGGGTTCCACAGGTTCGGGTGGGTCGCGGGGGTCGCGCGCAGCAGCTGCTTCCCGTCGACGATCACGGCCGCGTACGTCGGCGTGAACTCGAACGCGTACGTGTGGAAGTCCTTCCACACCGGTGTCGCGGCGCCGTAGTCGGCGTGATGCCAGATGTAGCGCTGGTTGGCCGAGGGCGTCGAGGTGTGCGTGTGGACCGTCGTCGTGGCGGTGTCGATCCGCTGGTCGCGGACCGCGGCGTCGTCGTAGCCCCACGCCTCCATGATGTCGATCTCTCCGGACTGGTTGTTGCGCAGCCAGAAGGCGGCCAGCGAACCGAACGTGTTCGGGCCGCTCGGCGTCTTGGCGCGGATCTCCCATCGACCGTACTGCTGGCTCATGCTGACGTCATCCGACTGGAGGCGGCGCTGGTCCAGGTAGCCGGTGTTGTGCCAGAGCTCGCGCGGGCCGCTCTGCGTGGAGGGGCGGATCGCGGGGGTGGTCCGCCAATCGGCGCGGATGTGGAGGACGCCGCTCCCGTCCACCGACACCTGGTCGCGGGAGGGGACGGCCGCGTCGAAGAGGAGGCCGAGGTCGTCCTGGCCGCGGACGTTCCACTTCGCGGGGTCGACCGCGGGGCTGCCGGAGGAGTCGCGGTAGGTGAACTCGTCACGCCAGGTGGGGGCACCCCAGCCCGGGACACTGCCGTCCGATGCGGGAGGCGTCGTCGGCTTCTGAGGCTGCGCCGGCGGGGTGGTCGGCTTCGGCGTCGGGCTCGGTGTTGTCGTGGGCTTCGGCGTGGGAGTCGGCGTCGGAGTCGGCGTGGGCTTCGGCGGCGGTGTCACGGCCGGCTTGTCCTCGCGCACGAGGTGGGCGTCGAAGCTGATGTTGTGGGTCTCTCGCCAGTTGGAGAGCACCTGCACGGCGATGGTGTTGGTGCCGGTGCGGAACAGTCGGCTCGGGATGGAGAACGAGACCGGGTTCTTGCGGGCGGCGGTGGACGACGGAGCGGCGGTCGCGTAGCTCTTGTCGGTGATGCGCCCGGTGGGGGCGTTCTTGCGGCCGATCTCGACGCCGTTGATCCAGATGACGATGCCGTCGTCGGCCCACGTGTTCACCCACGCCCATTCCGGCATATCGGAAGTGAGCGTGAAGGTCTTGGTGGCGTACGTGGCGATCGGCTGCTGACCCGACGTGCGGGGGATGAGCGTGCCGATGGTGCCGGTCCCGGTGCCGGCACCGAGCGGTGCCGTGCCCGTCTTCCAGGTGTTGGCGGCCGTCTGCCACCCGGCAGGCGGAGGCGTCGCGGCCCGGTAGTAGGACCACCCCGCGGAGCCGCGGGGGATCACCGAGGTGATCGTGGTGTCAGCGGCCACGGCGGGCCCGCTGGCGACGACGGATGCCCCGACGACCGCGAGCGCGGCGACGAAGGCGAAGAGGATGCGATGGATGGGGGTTCGGGTGTGTGTCTTCAGTTTCATCTCGAGGGGGAGCGAAACGGTGCTGTGCAAACCGGTCGCTCGCACAGCACCGTCCGGGTTGCGGATGCGGGCCGAGCATTCCCCCTCGATGCATCCTGTGGACGGGTGTTGTCCGCCTACTATACGGCGTCGCTCCCCCAAAGCTCCCTGACAATTCCCGTGGTGCTCTCGATCGACGACCGCGACGACGCGCCGAACACGATCGACTCGACGTTCGCGTGGTCGTGGATCCACTCCAGGGCGCGCCGCGGCGGGATGGCCCCGGACGCGAACACCGACATGGCCACGGGGCGGAACGGGCGCTCACGCAGAGCCTGCTCGTATGCCTCGATGCCGCCGGACATCCGGAAGCCGATCTCGTTGATGTTCGCGCACACGATCGGGTTCTTCACTCCGACGCGGTCGAGCGTGTCGAGCAGCATCGGCAGGTTCATCGTGATGAAGCCGGGCTCCGCGTTGTAGCGCTCGCGCACGTGACGATCGAAGATCGCGAAGGCCTCGTCGAAGCCGAGTCCCAGCATCAGGTCGACCACGACGTTCTGGAGGAAGACCACCGGGGTGTTGAGGCCCTGGAACATCTTCATCTCCGCGTCGACGAGCAGCGTGATGATGCCCTCGATGTCCTTCTTCATGAACGACTTGCCGCCGCGCACCGCCGCGTTGAGCAGACCCTCCTCCGGAAGGAACTGCTTCAGCGCGCCGAGCATGCCGTTGTCGGTCACCGCGTTGGCGTACTTGTGCGCGTACGGCATGCACGGGTAGAAGCGGTAGTCGGCGTACCGCTGCGGGTTCGCGCGCATGTGATCGCAGACCTCGGCGATGCGCTCGTGCGTGGTGCACATGAGGGTGCGGATGCCGTTGTCGAGGGCGATGTCGACCACGTCGATGATCGCCTGGGTGTCCTGGAAGCGGATGGCCTGCGCCCGCGCTTTCTCCTCCGACATGTGGTTGATGCCGAAGAACTGGTTGTCGCCCAGCAGCAGCCGGTCCATGGTCGTCGTCGTCATCTCGCTCATGCCTTCCTCCCGCGTCCGAACAGTCCGCGTTTCGCCGCGGGTGCCGCGGCGACCACGGCAGGTGCCGGTGCGGACTCCGCAGCGGCAGCGGAATCCTGCAGGATCCACTCGATGACGCGGTCCGTCTCGGCCGCTCCGGCGAAGCCGTTCTCCCGCGCCTCCGTCTCGCCCGCCGCGATGGCGTCGACGAACGATGCCAGCTGCGCGCTGTACTCCTCGCCCCGGAGGTAGAAGGCGACCTGCTCGGTGAGGTCGGTCGTGTAGGAGATGTTCCACCCCGCACGGTAGCCCGCCGGGATCGTCGCCCCCTCGCGGAGGTAGACGCGCAACTCCTGGCGGTCGGCGATGATGCGGCCCTGCGAGCCGGAGATCGTGACCGAGGTCGACATCTTCCGGAAGGACTCGTCGGACCAGTTGACCGAGAGCTGCACGCTCAGGCCGTCGGGGTAGTCGAGCGTGGAATAGACCTCGTCGTCGATGTCGGCGGAGAAGATGCTGTTCAGCACCGATCCGCGGACGCGCTCCGGCGTGCCCAGGTACCAGTTGACGAGGTTGAGCGGATGTGCCGCGTAGTCGTAGACGCACCCGCCTCCCGTCGACCGCTTGGTGCGCCAGGTCGAGCCCTTCGGCTTGAGCACGACGGGCCCGTAGGCCTCGGCCAGGACGTGCGTCACACGGCCGAGCGCTCCGGCGTCGAGCAGGCGCTTGACCTCCTGGAACGTCGCGATGAAGCGGTTGTGGAAGCCCACCTGTGCGATGAGCCCCCGCTCGGCGGCCAACGCGGCGAGCTCGAGCGATTCGGCCGCGCTCAGCGTGAGCGGCTTCTCGCAGAAGACGTGCACACCGCGCTCGAGCGCGCTGCGGACGAGTGCAGCGTGCGAGGCGTTCGGCGTGGCGATGATCACCGCCTCCGGTGCCGCGTCGTCGAGCATCTTGTCGAGCGTCGAGTACGTCGGCGCCCCCGTGTACTTGTTCAGCACGTCGAGCAGGTAGTCCGTGGCGTCGACGACGCCCACCAGCTCCACGTTGTGCAGAGCCCGGACGATGGACAGATGGGAGAGCCCCATCTTCCCCACGCCGACGACTCCGACCCGAACACGTCGTGTGTCAGTGTTTTCTGGCACGACGAAATCCCCTTCCCCAGTTGGTTTCCCCTTCAGAAGCGCCTCTCCCCGTAGAGACGCCAGCCGCTATACTAACCCGAAGTCCGCGCTGATGGCAGTGCGAACTTCGCGCCGGGATGGGGCCCGGTGTATCTCAGGGGATTCTGACGCACGCCGACGGCGTGGGTCGGACGCGTCACATAAGGGGAGTGACCATGCAGTTGGATGTTTCTGTCGTCCTGCCGACACACAACCGACCGGAGCTGATGAAGCTCGGCGTCGAGAGCGTGCTCGCGCAGAAGACCTCGGCCACGGGAGAGGTCGTCATCGTGTTCGACGCCTGCCCGATCGAGGTGCCGGACGTCGAGGTGCCGGAGGGGTGGACGGTGCGCGGCATCTCGAACACCCGCACCCGCGGACTCGCCGGCGCGCGCAACTCGGGGATCCTGGCCGCGGAGGGGCGGCTGGTGGCCTTCCTCGACGACGACGACGAGTGGCTCCCCGGCAAGCTCGCCGCGCAGCTGCGCCGCTTCGAGGAGAAGCCGGAGGCGATCATCGTCGGCACCGCCATGGTCGTCGACGACGGCACCAACCGCATCGTCCGCCGTGTGCCATCCGATGACCTCACTCACGAGGACTTCCTGCGCAACCGCAACCCCGGCCTGCACTCGTCGAGCCTGATGTTCCGGCGCGAGGTGCTCCTGGGCGAGCTCGGACTGATCGACGAGGAGCTTCCGCGCAGCTACGGCGAGGACTACGACATCCTGTTGCGCGGTTCCTCCCTCGGGCTCGTGACCGTGGTGAACGAGCCGCTGGTGCGCGTGCTGTGGACGGGGCAGTCGTACTACTTCGGGAAGTGGGCCGCGTACGCCGAGGCCCTGCAGTACCTGCTGCGCAAGCACCCCGACTTCGCGACCATCCCCGCGGCCCTCGGTCGCATCGAGGCCCAGGTCGCGTTCTCCCTGGCCTCGGCCGGGCAGGGCAAGGAGGCCCGCTCGTGGGCCTGGCGCGCGCTCCGCCACAACCCGAAGCAGGTCAAGGCGGCGCTCGCGATCGCCATCTCGTGGAAGCTCGTGACCCCGCAGGCGATCACGAAGGTCGTCCAGAAGCTCGGCCGGGGGATCTGACGCCATGAAGATCCTCATCGCCTGTTCCTCCGGCGGGCATCTCACCCAGGCGCTGGCGCTGCGGGACTGGTGGGGCGAGCACGAGCGATGCTGGGCCACGTTCCCGGTGGAGGATGCGCGCTCGCGCCTCGCCGACGAGAAGGTGTACGAGATCCACTACCCGACCGTGCGGAACGTGCCGAATCTGCTGCGCAACTTCGGTCTCGCCCGACGCGTGCTGGCAGAGGAGCGGCCCGACATCGTGTTCTCGACCGGCGCGGCCATCGCCCTGCCGTTCTTCACCCAGGCGCGGTTCTTCGGGGCGCGGACGGTGTACCTGGAGCCCGTCGACCGCATCACCTCACCCGGCCTCAGCGGGCGACTCGTCTACCCGTTCGCGGACGAGTTCCTCGTGCAGTGGGAGCGGATGCGCCGGTTCTACCCCGGGTCGCGCAACGTGGGGGTCGTGCTGTGAGCGCGCCGCTGGTCGTCGTCTCCGCCGGCACGTACCACCTGCCCTTCGACCGGCTCTCGCAGTGGGTGGAGGAGTGGCTGCACCGGAACCCCGGCGTGCGCCTCGTGATGCAGCACGGCCCGTCCGCTCCGGTCGACGGCGCCGAGAACGTCGAGATCCTGCCCTACACCGAACTCCTGACGCTGTGCCGGGAGGCCGACGCGGTCGTGCTCCAGGGCGGCGCCGGCGGCGTGATGGACATGCGTGCCCTGGGCATCGTGCCGATCGTCGTGCCGCGCGTGCCCGGCGACGGCGAGGTGGTCGACGATCACCAGCTCGTGTTCAGCGCGGAGATGGCCGAGCTCGGGATCATCCGGCGCGCCCTGTCCTCCGCTGAACTCGCCGCCCAGCTCGACCGTGCGCTCTCCGGCGGCGCGGAAGCCCCCGGGACGATCGCCACGCCGGGGGCGGACACCGTGCGCGCCCTGCTCGAGCAGCCGGTCCGCCGCGCGCCGTGGTTCGCCTTCGTCCCGCGCCTGTTCCGCAGCGGGACTGCGATCATCGCGACCAAGCTGCGGCGCTGACGCTCGGGCGCCGGACTCCCGTCAGGCCCAGCGGCCGAGGAACGGGATCCGGCGCCACAGCGTCTCGATGTGCAGGGCGTGTCGGAACAGCCAGAGCACGGCGGCATACACCGCGCACAGCACGACACCGGCCACCAGCAGCACGAGCAGACTCGACCCCGCGAACCACGTGAACAGGAGTCCGCCCCCGCCGAAGATCAAGACGGGCGGCAGCATCGGCACGAGCAGCTTCGAGGGCTGCAGGTCCACATGCATCAGGCGGTGCACCTGGAGGGCGGCGATGAGGTTGTCGGCCAGCATCACGATGACCCAGGTGATCGCGGCACCCCAGACCCCCAGGAGCGGCACGAGGGCGAGGTTGCCTCCGATGCTCACAGCCAGCGCGATCGCCTTGTTGTACATCTGCCACGTGCTCTTCCCGCCCTGCAGGAGGATGCTCTGCAGCATGCCGCACGCGGTCTGGAACATCATCGCCAGAGCCAGCAGCACCATCGGTCCCCACCCGGAGCGGAACTCCGAGCCGAAGATGCCGAGGACCGCGGGGCCCATCGAGATGAGCAGCATGTAGAACGGCCAGTTCATCAGGATCATCGCCCGCACGACCTTGGTGTGCAGTCGTGTGGACTCGGCGTAGTTCTCGCGGGCGAGGAGAGCGGAGATCGTCGGGGACACCGCCACGCGCATCGCCTTGTCGACCACGCCACCCGCGCGCACGGCACGGGTGATGACCGCGTACACGCCCGCGGCGGAGGGCGAGGCGAGCGCGGCGATGATGAGCACGTCCGACCACTCGAGCGCGGTCTCCAGGCCAGAGCTCACCGTGCGCGGGGCGTTGAACCGCCAGAACTCGCCCATCGTGGGTCGCGTGCCCGGCGTGCTCTCCCGGCGACGGCGGAAGTCGCGCACGAACGGCGCCGCGATCACCACGAGCGTCACGACCAGCCAGAACGGCTGCGGCAGCAGCCACGCCTCGAACGCTCCCCACGCGCCGACCCCGGCGACCGAGACCGCGAGCAGCACGGTCAGCAGTCGGCTGGCCGGGAGCAGGATGCTCTGCAGCAGCGTGAAGGCAGTGACGCCCCGAAGCATGCGCGCCGCGATCTGCAGGACGCCGATCAGGGCGCCCACCACGACATACGGCACCATCGCGCGCATCAGGTCGGCCAGAGCGGCCGAGTCGCTCGGGGTCGCCAGCCAGTCGCCGAGCGCGTCGGCCAGCAGCCAGACCGCGAGCGATACGAGCCCGGAGACCACCGCGACCGGTCCGAGCGCGAACATCACGATGCGCCACTCCGCGCCCACGCGGTGGAAAGCGCGCTGCTCGGCGATGTAGCGGACGATGCCGCTGTTGGTCCCGAGCCGGAGGACCTGCGTGAGGATCGTGAAGATCCCCATCGCCTGGAAGAACAGACCGGTCCCGTCGGCACCGAGGGTGTTACCGACGATCGCGGTGAGCAGCAGGGCGGCGAGGGCGGCGAAAGCGGAGCCGAACAGGCTGATCAGACCACTCTTCGCCAGCCCCTCACTCTTCATTCGCCGCCTTCGCGAACGGCGTCGGCTGCGGTGTCCAGTACGAGGACTTGCCGAGATACTTCTCCCGCAGCAGCACCGCGAGGGCGATGCCGACGAACACCAGCTGCCTGTCCAGGCCGTAGAAGATCGACAGGCCGACCGCCACGACCACGCTGGCGTGGATCCACACCGCCGACAGGTTCGGCGCGTCGAACGTGCGCACCGCGCCCATCACGATCATCCCGAGGAACAGGACGAGGCCGACCAGCCCGAAGCAGAACATGGCGTTCCAGATCGCGCCCTGCGTGCCGACGTAGATCTCGCTCCAGGTGCTGGGCCGGGGAGCGCCCCAGCCGATGACCGGCGATTGCAGCGTCCGCTCCCAGGTCTCCGCGTAGAGGTTGCCGCGTCCCTCGGTCGTGTCGACCGTCTCCTGGCGGGCCACGATGCCGTCGAGGAACCCGGAGAGGAAGAGGATGACGGCCGCGGCGATACCCAGCACCGTGACCCAGAAGAAGGCGAGGAAGCGTCCGCGGATCAGCAGGCAGAACAGGACGTAGACGATCGCGCCCGCGATGCCGAGGAACAGGCCGCGGTTCGTGGTCGCGATCGCCGGCGGGATCGCGGCGACGAGGGCGATCACCAGGAACCACATGGCGCGCGCGGTGCGGTGGCCGATCGCCGTGCCGATCGCGATGGGGGTGAGCACCGCCATCGCCGCACCCCAGCCGTTCGTGTACGAGAACGGTGCCGACGGGCGGACGAACGGCTCGGCAGCTCCCCACGGCGTCTGGATCTCGGCGAGGGTCGGGAACACGAGCTCCGACACGTAGTCGTTGCTCGAGATCGCGTCCGGCAGCAGCCGACCGATCGTCATGGTCAGCTGCACCTCGGGGAACAGCATCCCCAGGTAGCCACCCACGATGACGAACAGCCAGATGAAGGTCAGCCCGTTGAAGATGCGCTTGGGCGTGAGCGAGCTGCGCGCGTTGACGATGTAGACCATGATGATCGCCAGCGCGAGGAACTGGCTGATGCGTACGCCGAGGCCGACGCCGCGACCGAGCTGATCGATCATGAGCGCCGACGGGATCATCCACAGCACGAACCCGATCCACGGCAGGATGCCGGGGACGATGAGGATGCGCCGCCGCATGATCAGCAGCGCCACCATGGGCACCGCCATGATCACCGACGCGAAGGGCAGCATCCCGAGGAGCCAGAACAGCGGGTAGCCCCACAGCACGGTCAGCACCGGCCAGGCGGGCAGCGATCTCGGCTCGACCTCCAGGCTGGGGTCTTGACCGGTCGCTGCGATCAGCGAACGGCTCGGTGAAGAGATGAGTGCCATGCGGATGCGTCCAGGTTCAGAGTGCGGTCAGCTGCGTGTACTTGCGGCGGAGCGAGCCGGCGAAGATCAGCACGTGCCAGACGAACAGTGCGGTGTAGAGCACCGCGAACGCGAACGGCAGTCCGATGAACGCCAGGACGACATACGTCGTGGAGGGATCCTGAGGCTGCTTGACGAACGACTCCAGGATGCCACGGCGTCCGTCGTCCGGGGAAGGGGGAGTCTTGGGGAGGAGCTTCTCGGCGAGGAGCTGGGAGAGGAACCAGCCGGACACGAGCACCGAGAACAGGCCGGCGACCAGCACCAACCACGGCCACGCGTCCGTGCGGAGCAGGTGCACCGCGACGGCGATGTGCACGAGCGGGGCCCGCACACCGTCGACCACATGATCGAGCCATTCGCCGGCGGGGCCGCCGCGCTTCTGGATGCGCGCGAGCTGGCCGTCGGCGGAGTCCAGGATGTACCCGATCAGGAGGAGCACGGCCGCGAGCGGCCCCGCCCACCACGCGGTGACGCCGGCCAGCACGACGACGGCCGCGAGGCCGAACAACGCGCTGACCGCCGTGACCCCGTTGGGGCTGGCGCCCCAGGTGGCGGCGACCACGGCGGCCCTGCCGCCGAGCGGTCGATTGATCCAGCGCAGGTACGCGGGAACGCCCGCCCCCGCTTTCTGTGCGGAGGCGAGCGCTCGACGCGCGTCTGCGTAGGAGATTTTCGTCATTTACGAGGCATGTCCAATGCGAGATCGAAGCTCAGGTCGGGAGTTCCGCGATAGTTGGCGTGCACAGACGCCGCGATCACGTTCGTCCCTTCCACGAGCAGGTTGGCGGGCACCGCGAAGGTGACCTTGTTGGCCGCAGCCGTGGTCGCCCGCGGTGCCGCCGTGGCATACGAATTCTGCGTCAGGGTCCCCGCCCCGAGGTTCGCCCGCCCGAGCTCCACCCCGTTGAGGTATACCACGACACCGTCGTCCGCCGTAACCGTGACCGTGCCGTTCGCGACGCTCGCGGCGTCCGTCACCGTGACGGAGTGCCGGAACTGCGCGCTGAGCGGCTTGGTTGCGAGGTTCGTCGGGTCGATGTTCGTCGCCGCCGTCGCGACCCCGCGGGCGAGGACGGCCGAGCCGCTCGCCCACGAGGAGGCGTCGAACGCCACCGCGTTCCAGTCCGCCGGCAGCGGATCGGCCGAGTAGCGCCACGACCAGGCCGAACCGCTCGGCACGCTGACCGGCAGCTCGTTGTCCGACGGCGGAGTCGCCGTCGTCACCTGGACCGTCGCGGGAGTCGACGCGAGACCGCCGATCCCGACCGCGACCACGCTGTAGTCGTACGCCGTGGCGGCGGTCAGGCCGCTCTCGGTGAACGTCGTCGTCGCGGCGTCCGTCGTGCCGACCTGCTGGCCGCCCCGGCTGATCACATAGGACTGCGGGGTGGTGCCGCTCGCGGGAGCGGTCCAGGTGAGGGTGGCGGAATCGAGAGTGGTGGTCCCCGAGAGACCCGTGACCGGGTTCGGAGCCGCCGGCGCCTGGCCGCGCTCCGCCGTGAAGGCGAGGTCGAAGCTCAGGTCCGGAGTGGTGCGGTAGTTCGCGTGGACCGAGGCGGCCAGCACGTTCGTCCCGTCCACGAGCACGCCCTGCGGCACCTCGAACACGACCCGGTTCGCGGCGGCGGTCGTGTGCGACACGACGCCGTTCGCGTAGGAGTTCTGCGTGAGGGTGCCCGCGGGCATCCGCACCCGTCCGAGCTCGACGCCGTTGAGGTACAGCACCACGCCGTCGTTCGCGATGACCGAGATGCTGCCGTTCACGACGCTCAGCGCGTTCGTGACCTGGAACTCGTTGCGGAACTGCGCGCTCAGCGGCTTCGTCGCGAGGTTCGTCGGGTCGATGTTGGTCGTCGCCGATGCCACCCCGCGGGCGAACAGGCCCTTGCCGGTGTTCCACGACGCGTCGTCGAACGCGAGCGTGTTCCAGTCGGACGGCAGCGCGTCGGACGAGTACCGCCACGACCAGGTCGAGCCGTTCTCGATGAACGTGAGCGCCGAGGCCGGTGCGGGCTGCGCGACGTAGGCCGCCGTGCTCGCGGAACGGTTGCCCGCGGCGTCGCGTGCCCGGACGAAGTAGTTCGTCGGGGTCTCCGTGATCGGCACGGTGTAGGTGGCCGATGTCGTCGACGCGATCACCCGGTTGTCGCGCAGCACCTCGTAGGTCACGCCTCCGGTGTCGGTCGAGGCCGCCCAGGTGAGCGTCGCCTCGGTGCCGCCGTTGCCGGGGGTCGCCGTGATTGCACCCGGCGTCGTGGGAGCGGTGGTGTCGCGCGGGGCGAAGCGGATGTACCCGCCCGACCACTGGTTGACCTCGCCCGCCCTGACCGAGCGGCTGAAGTCGCCGCCGGCCCACAGCACGCCGGTGCTGTCGAAGAACGTGCCCCAGGCGCCGTAGCCGGCGCGAGCCTGCACGACGGGCGACCACGCGGCCACGAACTTGCCGGTCTGCGCGTCCCACGCACCCATCAGGTTCATCTTGTCGGCCTGCGTCCAGCCGGTGCCCACGTCACTCCACGAGTACGCGTCCTGGTAGACCCAGTGGCCGCAGTGGCAGCCGCCGATCACGAGGTTCGCGTTGTGCTCGACGGTCTGGAAGTCGCCACCGTTCTTCGTGATCGACCCGCCGACGCGCTCGAACGTGTTCCGGTCGTAGGCGAAGAGCGAGTGCTCCGAGCCGCCGAGCCACACCTTCCCACCGGCCTCGGTCACGCCGAGCTGCCAGATGTTGCCGGAGTAGGAGCCGTCCGCGTTGAGCGTGGCCTTGCTGAACTTCGGCACCCACAGCGGGTCGACCAGCGGGGCGCCCGCGGCGGTCTGGATGGCGGCCGCGCTCGGGGTGGACGTGGTCTGCTTCATCTTGAAGTAGCCGGAGAAGTAGGTGCGGTCGCCCTGGTCGGAGGCGTCGACGGCGATCGAGCTGCCGTTGAGGAACGCGTTCCAGTTGGTGTCGGGACGACCCGTCGTCAGGTTGATGCGACCGCCGTTCCAGGTGCTCGCGCTGATGGTGGAGCCGACCGCGGTGAGGTGCGTCATGGCACCGGCGACGTACAGGAAGTCGCCCTGCACGTCGAGGTCGCGCACGTAGGGCACGCTGCCGGTCGCCCGGTGCTCCGCGTTGACCTGCCAGCCCGAGAGCTGCCCGGTCGTGGGGTCGAGGATCGCGATGCCCGCCTGCGGGGTGCCGTTGACCGTGGAGAACTGCCCGCCGATCGCGACGCGGCCGTCGGGCAGACCGGTGATGGCCTTGACCTGACCGTTGAGCTGCGGACGGAACGTGGAGACCCACTCGCCCGTGTTCACGTCGAAGGCCGCGAGGTACGGCTGCTCGACCTGACCGGTGCCGCCCTCGTTGCGCTGCACGTAGCGGAAGTTGCCGCCGACGAAGACCTTGCCGGCGACCTCGCCGAACTCGGCCACCTCGGTGTTGAGCTCGCCGCTGCTGCCGTTGGCGAAGCCGGAGACACCCCAGACGGTGGTCATGGCGTTGCTCTCCGGGATGGCCGCGACCGTGGAGGCGGGCGTGCCCGAGGCGGGCACGGCGCCGAAGTCGAGGTTCGCGAGCTTCAGCTGCGGCCGCAGGAAGACCTGCGTGAACGGCCGCGCGTAGCCCTGGCCCGACGGGGCCCACAGGTACGAGGTGGCCGCGGTGCTGCCGCCGATGCTCGAGCCGAACGCCCACCCGTTGATGTAGTTGTGCGACGCCTGCTCACTGAACACGACGCGGCGCAGCTGGTTGTTGTTGCCGAAGTTGTTGGTCTGACCGCCGGTGCCGGTCGAGCCGTCGAAGTTGTAGTTCTTCACGCGGTGCTCGGCGCCGAAGGTCCACACCCAGCGATCGCGCTGCGTGAACGTGAACCGGCCCTCCTGCCACGGGGTGCCGGCCGTGTTGGTGGCGCGGCGCAGGCGGATGCCGTCGGCCAGCGCGTCGACGCGGCCGTTGTTCAGGAGTCCGTCGACCGTCGCGGCCGGCAGCTGTGCCGGCTGGAACGCGTCGGTGCCGGTCGGGGTGTTGCGGATCTGGGCTGCGGTGCGCAAACCGTTGTACCCCTCCTTCCAGCCTTCGCGGCCTCGGCCGATGAGCACCCAGCCGCCGCCGGACGTGGTCTGGTCGCAGTAGAACTGCTCCGGCGCGACGAGCGCCGGGGTGACCAGCCAGTACACGCCGTCGGTGGACTGCGGGTAGTTCTGCTTGATCTCCCAGCACGACGCGGCGGCGGTCTCCTGAGAGAGGCCGTCCGGCAGTGCCGGGGGTGCGGCGTTCGCCGCGAGCGGGGTGAGCAGTGAGCCCACCAGGACGGCCGCGGCGATCATGGCGCCAGCGGCTGCGCGGGTCGCCTTCACTCTCCGCGCGGGTGCTGCAGTGTTCATGGAGTCCTTCTTCGGGTGTGAGGCTCGCCTGGAGCGACTCGGGGGTGAGTCGCTCCAGGTGCGGGTGAGCCACGTTCGGGTGTTCGAGAGATCGGCGATCCCCCGGGGGGTGTGGGGGAGGTCAGGCTGCGGGGCAGTCCTGAACGTCGGGGATCTCGTGCGACGAGATCTTCCAGGTGTCGTCCTCGAAGACGGCTCCGTAGATGTGGGCCACGGGGTGGCCGGGGTTGTACAGCGAGTCCTTGAGCGAGTTGCCCGCCGCGTCCTTCACGTCGATGTCGGACACGTCGACGCACACCTTGAGGGTGATGGTCGCGGGGGAGGACGCCAGGTCCACCGCCGTCGGGGTGACGCTCGTGACGACCGCCTTGCCCGTCTGCGTGTAGCCCAGGTCCATCTGCTCCCGTGCGTGGGACTGCACCTCGCCGAGCACCCAGCCGGTCGCGACCGCGTCGACGCCGACCGCCGAGCCGTCGCCGCGCTGGCTGACCTCGTCGAGGGCGGCGACCACGGCGTCGGCGGCCGCGGTCGCCCGCTTGACCTCGGCGTCCTGGTCATCGCTCATCGGGCCGTCGACCACCTTCGGGACGGACTTCAGCGGATCTTCGGATGCCGCCTTGTCCTCGTCGCCGTCGTCGACGGGCTTGTGGGTGGACGAGGCCGACGGCGCTCCGCCGTTGTTCGTCACGAGGGCGACGCCAACCCCTGCGGCGCCCAGCGCGAGCAGTGCCACGGCACCGATCGCGATCCATCGTCTGCGGTGCGTCGCGGGCGCCTTCTCGCCCTCGATCACCTGTCCTTCGTCATTCATCAGTAAGCCCCCTTCGGCTGGATCATCACCTTCGCGGTCCGCCACATGATTTGCAGATCATTCATGACCGACCAGTTCTCGACGTACCGCAGGTCGAGGCGCACGCTCTCGTCCCACGACAGGTCGCTGCGCCCGGACACCTGCCACAGGCCCGTGATGCCGGGCTTGATGTACAGGCGGCGGAACACGGTGCCGTCGTACGCCGTGACCTCGCTGGGAAGCGGCGGACGAGGCCCGACGACACTCATGTCGCCGGTGAGGACGTTCCAGAACTGCGGCAGCTCGTCGAGCGACAGCTTGCGCAGCACCTTTCCCACGCGGGTGACGCGGGGGTCGTCCTTCATCTTGAACAGAAGACCGGCGCCGTCGTTCTGCGCCTTGAGGGCAGCGAGCTGCTGCTCGGCATCGGTCTTCATCGAGCGGAACTTCACCATCTTGAAGCGGCGGCCGTCGCGGCCGACGCGCTCCTGGAAGAAGAACGCGGGTCCGGGCGAGTCGAGCTTGATGAGCGCCATCAGCACCGGGGTGACGAGGGCGATCGGGATCAGCGCGACCGTCGCGACGAAGATGTCGAGCGCGCGCTTGAGCACGTGCACTCCGCCCTCGTACGTCGGGATCTTCACCTGGATCAGCGGCAGGCCGTCGACCTGACGCAGCGAGATGCGAGGACCGGCGACGTCGGTCAGTCGGCTCGAGAGCACGAGCTCGGCGGCGGTGCCCTCGAGCTGCCAGCTGAGCTGCTTGACGAAGTCGGGGTCTCCATCGGGACGGCTCGCCACGATGATCGTGTCCGCCCCGAGCTGGGCTGCCGCGGCGGCGACGCTGTCGAGATCGCCGACGACCGGGTAGATGCTCTCCCCGATCGCGAACGCGCCGGCCTTGCGATCCACCAGCGTCGTCCCCACGACGTGGTAGCCGTTCTCTGCGCCCTTCTGCAGAGACGTGATCACATACTCGACGTCTTCGGTCGCGCCGACCACCAGGGTGCGCGACGCGTACTGGCCCCGGATCCGGCGGCGCTGCAGCCACCGTCTCCAGGCCCAGCGCGCGCCGAGCAACCCGAACGTCCCGACAGGCAGCGCGACGAGGAACAGCGGCTGCAGTCCCTCCCACGCCAGTAGGACGCCCGCGATAGCGGTGATGCCGAATGCCAGGCCGCTGGCGTGTGCCACGCGGCGGTATTCCGTGGCCCCGGAACCGAAGATGGCGGCGTCGCGGGTGTTGAGCGCCGACAGCATCAGATACCAGGCGAGGCCGAGCAGAGCAGCGTTGCGCCCCGCCTCGATCGCCACGACGCCGGAGGTCAGCTGGACCGCGACCGTCAGAGCGACGGCGATCAGGATGACAGCCGCATCCGTGATCCGCAGCCGCATCCGATAGTGACGTTCCCACTGCCGACGCCGTTCCAGCGTCGCCGAAGCGCGCGGCGTGGTCGCCGGGCGCGTGGACGACGTGGTGGCCCGCGGAGCGGTGGCCGGAACGAATCCCGTGCGAGAGATGCTCAGAGCATCCTCGACGGACGTCATGCCGAGGCCCCTTGAGCCGTGAATGTACGCAGAATTCCCCAGTGCGACATTGATTTCCCCAGTTTGATATCCCCAGACCGTGAACCCCACGTTCACGGCAGTCGTCTGCGTCCCGACCCCTCGGGTCCTGCTGGAACTCCGTGATCCCACATCTCGGAGTCGAAGGCGCCGTCCCAACCGGCGGCTTCGTGCAGCAGGCGCTGCAGACCTGGAACACTGTAGCGGACGCGGCCAGGAAACGGAAGACAAATCCGGGGAATGGATGAAACCCCATCGCGGGTGGTGCGCGGTCGGGCGCGGCCCGGGCGCTATCCTGACGCCGTGACGGCGCCCCCACCCTCTCCTCGTTCTCGCCTGCGAACGATGCTGCCCCGTGATCCGGCGCAGCCGCATCGCACCGCGAGCACCCTCGAGCTGTTCTTCGACCTGGTGTTCGTCGTGGCCGTGAGCATCGCCTCGTCACAGCTGCACCACGCCCTCTCGCACGGCGACTTCGTCCACGGCATCACGTCGTACGCGATGGTGTTCTTCGCGATCTGGTGGGCGTGGATGAACTTCACGTGGTTCGCCACCTCGTTCGACACGGACGACTGGCTCTATCGCGTGACGACGTTCGTGCAGATGGGCGGGGTGCTCATCCTCGCTGCCGGTGTGCCGCGGGCCTTCGACGAGGGCGACTTCACCGTGCCGGTCATCGGGTACGTCGTGATGCGCGTGGCCATGGTCGCGCAGTGGCTCAGGGCCTCACGGTCGGCCGGTGCGCTGCGCTCCGCCACCCGCCGGTACGCGGCGGGCATCGCCGGGGTGCAGGTGCTCTGGGTGCTGTTCCTCCTGATCCCGACGGGCCCCGCCCAGCTCGTGGCGTTCGTGGTGTTCGCCCTCATCGAGATCTCCGTCCCGGTGTTCGCCGAATACCGCCGGCAGACCCCGTGGCACCCGCACCACATCACGGAGCGCTACGGGCTGTTCACTCTCATCGTGCTGGGGGAGAGCCTGCTCGCCTCGGCGAACGCGATCATCGACGCGCTCGACGAGGTCGAGGCGCTCGGGCCGCTGATCGCGATCTCGGTGCTCACGCTGGTGGTCACCGCCTCGCTCTGGTGGATCTACTTCTGGCCGCCGCATCACCGCGCGATCACCTCGTTCCGCCGGTCGCTGCGGTACGGCTACACGCACTACTTCGTTTTCGCGGCGGCCGCCGCCTTCTCGGCAGGCATCGAGGTGGAGCTGGACGTGCTCACCGGTGAGAGCCACCTGTCGAGCATGGCCGCTTCGTTCACCGTGACCGTCCCCATCGCGGTGTTCCTCCTCGGCGTCTGGTGGATCGCGATCAAGGAGAACGCCGACCGTGTGGTCAACACGGTGGTGCCGACCGGAGCGGCACTCGTGCTGTTGGATCCGGTGCTGCCGGTACCGGTGACGCTCACCGCACTGATCCTGGCAGCCGTCGTGGTCGTGCTCGTGCTCCGACCGCCGGTCACGCGCGAGGCCGAGGCTCCGGCGGGGACGTAGGCGCCGCGCCGCTCAGACGCAGGCGGCGAACAGGGCGAGGCACTCCTGACGCAGTCGCGAGATCGCCTCCGCGTCGCCGCGCAGATGGCGGATGAGGGCGTTCTGGAGCATGCCGTCGGTCAGGGCGTACGCCAGGGTGGCGTCGAAGCGACACGGTTTCCCGGCGAGTTCCGCGTAGCGCGCGAGCACCTCGCCGATCGCCTCCTGCAGCATCTGCTCGATCTGCTCGATCGTGTCGCCGAAGCCGGACTCGAACAGTGCCTGATTGCGCAGGTCGTACCAGAGGCGGTGCAGCGACGCGTCGTCCTTCAGGCTCCTGGCCATCTCGTCGGCCACGCGCCCGGCGAGCTCGTCGGGGGTGGTCGCCGTCTCGATGATGGCGGCGTAGCGCTCGGCCGGCTGGCCGCGCGAGATGCGGACGGCCTCCGCGATGAGGTCGTTCTTGTCGGTGAAGTAGTAGTGCAGCGAGCCGTGGGAGAGCTCGGAGTGCTGGGCGATCTCGCGCAGCCCCGTGCGGGCGAACCCGCGTTCGGCGATCGCCTCCAGCGCGGCCTCCGCCAGGCTCCGTCGACGGAGGGCGAACTTGTCGGTTCCGGCGCGCTCGGCCCTCTTGATCGCTGTGTTCATCGTCTCGTCTCGACTCCGTCCCTGCGTTCGGTATCGGTCATGCTAGTGGGCACCGTCACGGATTTGAACAGTCGTCAAGTAAAAACTGGACACTCATCCAAGAAAAACTTGACACTTGACCAATCCCGTGATGCACTGGATGGATCGCGATCGTGAGCGTCCCCAGCGCCCGATCGTCGACCACGCCGCGCGCGCGATTCCCCGTCGCCCCGGCAACCGCTGCCTGACGAACTCTCGCTCGGCAGCGTGCGCGGCGGAGCGATGTCCCCACCTCCTCCGTCGCGCCCCCGAACCCGTCGTCACGGCATCTCTGCTAGACTGACGATGCAACGTGTGCGTTTCGCCCCTCTCGGCCGCCGCGTCGCCACTGATCAGGGCCCATCCACGGTTCGCGCACATCGACGCGCGCGACGCCGCCTTCGATCTCCTCACTTGCGGACCGCCCTGCGTGCCCGCCACATAGCAATGAGCATCGCCATGAGCACCACCACCGTCCCTCCGTCCGACCCCCTCACCTGGAAGCAGGCCGACATCGACGTGCACGTCGCCACCCGCGGCGGCGAGTTCGCCGGCTTCGTCGAGTTCGACGGCGCCGCACACGTGCTGCGCGACGAGCGCGGTACCGACCTCGGTACCTACGCCTCGCTCGACGACGCCTGCGACGCACTCGACGCTGCGGCCCGGCCCGCACCGCGCTCCGGGCTCCGGTCCGTGCCGCGCTCCGGACGCCGCCGCGTGCGCCGGGCCAGGGCCTGACCACACCGACGACACGACGAAGGCGCGAGCAGAGAGCTGCTCGCGCCTTCGTCGTGTCCGGCTCTACCGCTTGCTGTCGTCGGTCTCCACCACGTCGATCGTGATCTTCTCGAGCGGGCTGTCGTCGTCGAGCTCGTCGTCCAGCACCTCGTCGCCCAGGAACGTCTCCACGACCGTCTCGGTGGCCTCCGAACCCGACTCGTCCTCGTCGTCGATCGTGGCCTCGGCGACCGCGATCGACGAGGGCAGCGCATCGTCGCTGAAGATGCCGTCGGGGCGGATGAGCTCGCGCACCTCGGCCATGAAGCTCGACAGCTGCTGCTGCTGCCAGCGCAGCTGCCGCGTGCGGTCCTCGGCGTCGTGCAGCACCGCGGTCGTGTGACCGGTGACCGCATCGACGATCTTCTGCGACTTCACCCTGGCGCGGTCGAGGATCTCCCTCGCGCGCACCTGCGCGTCCGCCTCGATCGCCTGCGCCTGCGACCGCATGAGCCGCTCGTAGTCGTCCGCCTTCGCGGAGATCCGCTGCGCGTGCTCCAGGGAAGCGGTGACCTGCTCGTTGGCATCGGTCGTGATGCGCTCCGCGTGCGCGACGGCCTGGTTGTGCAGCACCAGGAACTCCTGCTGCGCGTCGTCCTGGCGACGGGTCAGCGTCTCCTCGAACTCGAGCACGCGGGCGTTCATCTCGCGCACCTCGCGCTCCGCATCCGCCCGCAGCTGCGTGGTCTCCCTCGTGACGAGCGAACGCAGCGCCGCCGCGCCCTTCTCGGCCTCCGTGCGGATCGCGGTGGCCTCCTGCGACGCCTGGTTCACCTTCTCGGCGGCGTGCGACGCCTCCCGCTCGATGCGCGCCTCGTGGGCCGTGTACTCGGTCTCCATCTTCAGGCGCACCTGGTCGGCGTCCCGCTGGGCCTGCGAAGTGATGCGATCGGCGTCGGCCTCGGCCTCGGCGCGCTGCGCGGCGACCTCTTCGCGCGCCGCCGCCATGAGCCGGTCGGCCTGCACGGCGGCGTTCTGGATCAGCACGTTCGCCTGCTCCTCCGCGACGCGCAGGATCGCCTCGAACTGCTGACGAGACGGCGCCTCCTCGCCATCGGGCTGCGGGGTGTCGACGAGCTCGGAGGTCAGCGTGGCGACCTGCTGCTCGGCGTCGGCGGCCTTGGCGTTCGCGGCGGCGAGCTCGCTCTCCAGCGCCTCGCGCGCCTCACGCTCCTCCGCGCGGATGGCCTCGACCGACTCGGTCTCCCTGGTCTGCGTCTCGGCGAGCTGGTCGGACAGCTGCTGCACCTGCGCCCGCAGGGAGGCGAGCGCCGCGTCGACCTCGCCCTTGTCGTAGCCGCGGAAGCCGATCGTGAACGCGGCGTTCGACGCCGACGACGACTGCTGGTCGCGCGGTGCCGTCTCGATCAGCTGGTCGAAGAAGTCCGGCGACCGCTCGTCGCGGGAGCCGTCCGGGGAGTCGCTCATGGTTGGGCCTTTCTGGCGTGTCCGGACGCGGAGCGGGGGCTCCGACCGCCGAACGGGATCGCACGCACGGACGAGGAGGCCGCCCGGCGCACGTCGCGACCGTGTCCTCAGCGGACGCTGTGCCGGGCGCGACGCGGTCCTAGCCTAGTTGCGCCGGCTGTGGATCGTGAGCCCCTCTTCACACCGGGGAGGGCGGTGCCGACGGACGGTTCATCCGGAGCGTGACCAGCGGGCATTGCGATCGTCGAGCAGCGCGCCACGGACGTACGAGACCGGCGGCCCGTCGGACACCGTGATCCCCCGCGCCCCCGCCGCCGCCGCGACGCGGGAGCGCAACTCGGTCCACAGCGCCGTGGTCTGCGGGAACCCCATGTACTCGCGGAAGGTCTCGACGCGCAGCACCGCGCCCATCGGGTCGGCGGTCACGCGCACGACGGTGTCGTCGGGGTCGACGAAGCGGATGGCGATGGCGCCGTCATCCAGCGGGAGGAAGTCCTTGCCCGCAGCCGCTGCCATCGTCAGGAGCTCCCGTGCCTCCGGGGCGGGCGCGTGGATCCGCAGCGTGCGACCGAACTCGGCGAGGGCCTTGTCGAGCTGGTCTCGCGCGAAGCGGTCGCCCGCGCGGCGTCCTGCGGCCGCGGTGCTGCGGTTCAGCCACGGGCGCAGGAAGGCGGCCCCGACGATGATCGCCAGGATGAGCAGTCCGAAGAGAAGGAGAGTGGGAACCACGACTGATCCGTGTGGGCGGAACGGCGGTCCGTTCAGCGGGGTGCGGTGAGCGCGTCCAGCACGAGCTCACCGGAGGAGTTGAGCGCCTGCATGATCTCCTGCACGCGGTGCGGGTCGATGCGGGGCGGCTCCGCCGCGTCGAAGCCGAACTGGAGCGGGATGGCCGGGTGGATCCAGATCGTCGCGCGCTTGTCCACCCCGGCTGCGACGGGCAGCCAGGTCATCATGAAGCTCTCCTGTCGACGGAGCTTCGTGGAGATCACGATCTTCAGGTGCGCCAGGGTCTCATCCTCGATGAGAATCGGGTCGGAATGACCGTCGTAGCGGAGTCTGCCCATAGTGCTGACCGTACACCGCTCCGAGGCCCTCTGCCTCTCATCCCTGATCGGCGCAACCCCCTTCGGTGTGAGGAGCCGGAGGCCTATTGTCGCCGGACAGGCGGGCCTCGGAAACGCGCAGACGGGACAGGTGACGGCAGTGGCAGATGAGGCGAAGAGGACGGCGCGCGTGCGGATCGTCGTGAACGATGTCGGCTTCGTGCTCGCACCCGGTGAGTCGGCGGACGGGATGAAGCAGGAGATCGACGCCGCGGTCCGGGCGGGAGGCGGATTCGTCGCGTTCACCGTGGCGGACGGGTCGCGGGTGAACGTGCTCGTCTCCCCGATGAGTCACGTCGTGATCTCGGTCGAACCGCACGACGTCGAACCCGACGAGCCTCCGGTCGCGATCTTCCCCCGAGGCGACTTCTTCGACCACGAGCTGCTCTGACGCGGACAGCGCCGGAACCCGCCCGACCGATCCATCGCCCGCGGGGTGGCGCTGACGGATATCGCGCTCCGCGCTTGGTACGGTGACCGCGGTGGACATGATGTCCCTGGGGCCGCTGAGCAAGAGAGAACGTCACGATGGAGCGCACGTCCCGCTTGCGCCTTGGCCGCATCGGGATCGTCGCCGTGCTCGCGGTGATGCTCGGCACCCTGGCTCCCGCGTTCACCACGGGCGACCCGGCCGTGGCCGCCGCGCCCGACGGCTACATGGTCTACCCGGCGTCTGGCAACATCCAGTCCAAGGTCGGTGACGGCTGTCTGGGCAACTACCGCGCCCACGACGGCATCGACATCTCACGCAACGGCGGCACCCCGATCCTGGCGGCCTACGACGGCGTCGTCCGCACGCGCACGTCGAACGGCGGATACGGCAACTACACCGACATCGAGCACGCGGGCGGCTACGTCACCCGCTACGCCCACATGGCCAGCACCGCGTGGTACCCGCCGGGCACCCGCGTGCTGCGGGGCCAGCAGATCGGCGTGGTCGGCAACACCGGCAACTCCGCCGCCTACCACCTGCACTTCGAGGTGTGGCTGAACGGCCGCGTCTACTCGCAGATCAACAACGGTTTCACGTGCCTGTCGAACGTCACGCGCGGTGCCACCATCCCGCTGTTCTTCCCCGGTCTCGGCACCGGCTCGGGCACCGTCGCCTCCGCGGACTACACGGGCGACGGCAACGCCGACGTACTCGTGGTCGCCGGCAACGGCGACCTGCGTCTGCGCACCGGCAACGGCCAGGGGTCGTTCGCCGCGGCGACCACGGCCCTCGGACTCTGGGGCGGCAGCCGTCGCCACGTCACCCACGCCGACTTCAACGGCGATACGAAGGCCGACCTGATCGCGGCGAGATCCGACGGCACGCTCGAGTTCTACGCCGGGAACGGTGCGGGAGGATTCGCGGCCGGGACCGCGATCGGGAACGGCTGGTACGGCCTGCTGCACATCGTCTCCGGCGCCGACTTCACCGGCGACGGCAGACAGGACGTGATCGGCGTCGCCCCCAACGGGGCGATGTCGCTGTACGAAGGCAACGGCTCCGGCGGCTTCACCGGGCGCGTGACCACACTCGGAGTCGGGTGGGAGGGCTTCCACTTCATCGTGGGCGGCGACTTCGACAACGACGGGAAGGGCGACCTGATCGCCGCGTCGGACACCGGGACGCTCTACTTCTACCGTGGCGCGAACTACGGCTTCCAGACGGCTCGGGTCGTCGGCGAAGGGTGGATCGAGTTCACGGCGCTCACGGGCGGGGTCGACTACAACGGCGACCGCCGGGCGGACCTCCTCGGACGCACCCCTGCGGGCGAGGTCTACCTGTACAGCGGTCTCGGCGACGGGACCTTCGGGACCAAGACGCTCGTGGGCTCCGACTGGGGCGGACACCTCACGATCGAGTAGGGTCTGGCGCCGCGTATCGTGGGCGCATGGCGGCTTCCACGTTCGACGAGATCGTCGCGGACCTGTACGCGGCGTCGCCGGGCGACTTCGTGGCGGCGCGCACCGCTCGCGCGAAGGACACCGCGGATGCCGCCACCGCCGCGGCCGTGCGAGAGCTGCGCAAGCCCTCGGTCGCGGCGTGGATCGTGAACGTGTTCGCTCGGGAGAGGGCGGAGCAGCTGGGGGAGGCGCTGAGCCTGGCCGCCGAGCTGCGGGAGGCGCAGGCGGACCTCGACGCCGCAGCGCTGGCGAAGCTCGGACGTGAGCGGCGCGCCCTCACGCGACGGCTGGCGCAGGCGGCGGGACAGCTCGCGCAGTCGCGCGGGGAACGCGTGACGACGGCGACGCTGGACGCGGTCGAGCAGACGATCTCCGCCGCCTTCTTCGACCCCGACGCGGCGGCGGCGGTGGCGTCGGGACGACTCCTGCGCGCCCTGGAGCCGAACGCGTCGGGCGACGACGTCCGCGAGGCCGTGGCCGGGGAGGTGCCGACACTCGCGCCC